>NZ_CP079949.1:0-71409 GCF_019775695.1 Pseudomonas sp. AO-1 | reverse complement strand
AGGCGGTCATCTGGTAATCGACGAAGGCGATCTTGCCCTTCAGCGAGCCGGCCGGCGCGGCCTGCAGCGCGGCCAGATCGGCGAAGCGCACCACCTCGGCCTCCACCGTGCCGCCCGGGCTGCCGCCCAGTGCGGTGATGGTCAGCGGCTGGGCGTGCTTGCCGATCACTTCGGCGTGCTCACTGCGGCGCTCCCACTTGGGGAAGGTGACCGGCTCGGTCCAGACGTTGTCGAAGCCCAGTGATTTGAACTTCGCCACCGCCCAGGCCACGGCGCGTG
Organism: Pseudomonas sp. AO-1; assembly: GCF_019775695.1. Taxonomy (NCBI): domain Bacteria; kingdom Pseudomonadati; phylum Pseudomonadota; class Gammaproteobacteria; order Pseudomonadales; family Pseudomonadaceae; genus Pseudomonas; species Pseudomonas sp. AO-1. Next base: position 71,130 of record NZ_CP079949.1, on the reverse strand, counting down.
CGTCGGCTTCACTGCCGGCGATGCGCGGGCCGATCTCGGTGGTCAGCGATTCGACCACCTTCCAGCCGGTGTCGTCCTTGAGGGCCTGCTCGCGCAGCTCGGCGGCGGTGGCCAGCGAGGTCGGCGGCAGCGTGGTGATACCGGTCGCCGCGAACGCGGGCGCGGCCAGCAGGGCGAGGGAAGATGCGATGGCAAGGACGCGGCGACGCATGGACGAACTCCGGGAAACGGGGCGGAAGCGTCCGAGCTTACCAGCCTCCCCAGCGCGTACATGGGCGGGAGGTCATGCTCCGGCGGATGCTGATTTCCAAAAGCGAAAGCCCCGCCAGGGCGGGGCTTTCAGGTAGTGCCGGCCGCTGGCCGGCTCCGCGTGATGCAGGATATCCGGTGAGCCGGCCAGCGGCCGGCATTACCGGGAGTGCGGTCTTACTGTTTCAGGTTGTCGCGGATCTCGCGCAGCAGCAGCACTTCTTCACTCGGCGCCGCCGGGGCGGCCGGCTCGGCCTGCTTCTTGCGGGCCAGGCGGTTGATGAACTTGACCACCATGAAGATCGCAAAGGCCACGATCACGAACTGCACCACGGTGTTGAGGAAATCGCCGTAGCCGATCACTACCGCCGGAATCTCTTTGCCATCGGCGGCAATCCGGGCCGGGGCGAGGGTCCAGGCCAGCTCGGAGAAGTCCACCCGGCCGATCATCCAGCCCAACGGCGGCATGATGATCTTGTCCACCAGTGCGGTGACGATCTTGCCGAACGCCGCACCGATGACCACACCCACGGCCAGATCGATGACGTTGCCACGCATGGCGAATTCTTTGAACTCAGTCAGTACACCCATCGGGCTCTCCTGTCGCAGTGGGGAAAAAGACGCAGCAGCGTAACGCAGCGGATGTCATCCAGCGATGATGCCGTGGCGCTCGGCCACGTTTTCCAGGCGCGCGCTGAAACGGTCGCCCGGCTTCAATGCGGCCACGCCCGAGGGCGTGCCCATGAAGACCAGATCGCCCGCGCGCAGTGCCCACAGCTTGGAGAGCTCGTGCAGGATCTCCGGCACGTTCCAGATCATCTGGTCCAGCAGTGATTGCTGACGCACCTCGCCATTGATCTCCAGCGACAGATTGAGGGCGGCCAGATCGCCGACTTCACCGGCCGGCACCAGCTCGCTCACGGGGGCGGACTGGTCAAAACCCTTGGCCGGATCCCACGGGTGGCCCTTGGCTTTGGCCTGCGCCTGCAGATCGCGGCGGGTCAGGTCCAGGCCGACGCCGTAGCCGAACACCAGCGCCTCGGCCTGGTCGACCGGCAACTCGCCGGCAGGCGCGTCCTTGCCGATCGCCACCACCAGCTCCACCTCGTGGTGCAGGTCCTGGGTGGCGAGCGGGTAGGGGATCACATCGTCATGGCCGACCACGATCGCATCGGCCGGCTTGCTGAAGAACATCGGGCGGCCGCGATCGTCGGCAGACGGCACGGCCGCGCCCATTTCGCGCGCGTGATCAGCGAAATTGCGGCCCACACAGTAGATGCGACGCACCGGGAAGGTACCGCCGCCGGCGACCGGAATGCGGGGCTGCTCGGGCGTGGGGATTACATCGGTCATGCGCGCGTCCTGTGGAGAGGTTTCGCCGCAGTCTAGAGCGTTTTCCCGCCGCCACAAACAGAAACGGCCGCGCAGGGCGCGGCCGTCATCAGGAGCAATGCGCGTGGATCAACGCGACATCGGCAAGGCCTGCTTGCGGACCACCCGGTACTCGCCGTCCACGACCTGCGACGGAACGGTGCGCGCACTCTTGCGCTGGGCGAGCAGCTTCCATGCCAGACCGGCGATGATCATCGCCGCGCCCACGAACACACCCACGAACACCAGCGCGGCCAGGATCGCCAGGCCCAACAGACCGACCGCGACGCGCACCAACGGGTGGCGCGGCTTGCGCGGCGCGAACAGGGCACGGAACTGGTTGAACTGGAAGATGCGGCTGTACATGGCACTCTTTTTGGCTGAGGTCAGCAGTGGACGAGTATCCGTGCTGGCTTTTGTCATTGAGTGAAAAAGTCGTTAAACGTACCGCGTGTTCATTTCAAATCAATGACTTGTATTCATCCGGGAGCCAGTGACATGAGTGCGTGAGACACTGTGCTTCCACTGCCTGTTGTAGATGCCATGTCCGTTCCAGAGTCCACCGCCACCGCCCTCATCGCCCTGGATGCCATGGCCGACGGGGGTTTCGCCGAAACCGATGCCACCATTGAGGGCGACAGCGAATCGGTGGTGTTGTACCGCGAGGGTGACCAGGTGCGCGCGTGGCTGAACATCTGCCCGCACGCGGGCCGCCGGTTGGACTGGGCCCCGGGGCAGTTCCTGAAAAGCAAGGACGGCCACCTGGTGTGCGCAGCGCATGGCGCCTCGTTCTCGTTGGACAACGGTGATTGCGTGGCCGGCCCGTGTCGCGGTGATCGCCTGCGCGCGGTGTCCGTGCAGGTGCGCGACGGCCAGGTCTGGCTGGCGTGACAACGACCGGTGGGCCCGGGCCCATCGGTAGGTAGCGACCGTTGGCCGCTACGTCTCAGATGTCGCCCACCGACCGGTAGTGCCGGCCGCTGGCCGGCACGCCCTAGAACATCAGGTTGATCATCAGCACCACCACCGCCGTATAGATCAACGACAGCGGGGCGCCGACCCGCCACAGCTCGCGCGGGGTGTAGTTGGCCGGGCCGGTGATCATCGAAATCACCGGGTTGGAGGCCGTCATCAGGTTGTTCGAGGCCGACAGCGCCACGATCAGCGCGAACGCGGTCGGGCTACCACCGGCGGCCAGCGCCAGGTTCACCGCGATGGGCACCATCACGATGGTTGCCCCCACGTGGCTGATCACCAGCGAGAACATCGTGGTCAACAGTGCCAGCGCGATTTCCAGCACCCACACCGGGATGCCGGTCGGCAGGCGGTCGATCGTGTGCCCGGCGATCCACGCCGCCGCGCCGCTGCTGTCCATCGCCCAGCCGAGCGGAATCAGCCCGGCCATCATGAATACGGTTTTCCAGTTGATCGAGGCGTAGGCCTCGTCCATGCGCAGCACGCCGGTCAGCAGCATGCCGGCCACGCCGGTCATCAGGGTCAGCGCCACCGGCAGCTTGGAGGTCAGCGCGATCAGGATGGTGATGGCGAAGATGCTCATCGCGATCTTGAATTTGTGCGGCCGCTGCTCACCCTTGGGGTAATCGGTGACCACCACGAAGTCGCGGCTCTTGGCCGCCTGCGCCAGGTCGGTCCAGATGCTGTGGAAGACCAGCATGTCGCCGGCGCGCAGCGCGACGTTGCGCACGTCTTCGCGGATCACCTGCTTGTCGCGGTTGATCGCCAGCAGGCTGATGCCGCGCTGCTTGCGCAGGCGCAGGTCCGAGGCGCTCTTGCCGATCACGTCGGACGTGGGCGGCACCACCGCTTCGGAAATGCCGGCGCGGCTCGGGTTGAACAGATCGCCCAGGTGCTTCAGCCGCGAGGACATCCGCAGGAACTGGTTCTGCGCGAAATCGCTGACCTGCTGGCGCGCGCCCATCACGCCCAGCACGCTGCCGACCCAGATCCGCATCTCCGCTGGCGGCGCCAGGCGGGTGTCGTTACCGGTCTTGAGCGCCAGCAGCAGCGGCGCATCGTGCACGTTCTCGGCCTCGCCCAGGGTCATGCCGACCAGCGGGCTCTCGGCGGTGACCACCAGTTCGAACACATCGCCTTCGATGCCGTAGGTCTTGGCGAAGTAGCTTTCGGTGCGCGACGGGGTGACGCCATCGTTGGCCAGCGTCTCTTCCTCCACCAGCTTGCGATCACCGAAGTAGCGGAAATACAGCAGCGAGGCGATCAGCAGGGCCACGCCGATCGGCAGCGGCGCGAACATGCGCAGCGGCTCGATGGTGGCCAGGCCCGAGGGCAGGTTGTTGTTGGCCGAGGCCAGCAGATCGTTGAGCAGGATCAGTGGCGAGTTGCCGACCATGGTCAGCGCACCGCCCATCACGATGGCCGCGGCGATCGGCAGCAGCAGGCGCTGCAGCGTCAGCCCGGTGCGCGCGGCCAGCCGCGAGGCGACCGGCAGGTACAGCGCCATCACCGAGGGGTTCTGCATGAACGAGGAGTTCAAGCCGGCGATCGCGGTGGTCATCATCAACAGGCGTGTCTCCACGCCATGCCCACGCCGCAGCAGCCACGCCGCCAACCGGTTCAATGCCCCGGTGCGGTCCAGGCCCGCGCCCAGGATGGTGGTGGCGATGATGCTCATCACCGCGTTACCGGAGAAGCCACCGAAGATTTCTTCCGGAGCGATCAGGCCGGTAACGCCGAGCACCACCAGCACCACCAGGGCCACCACGTCGGCGCGGATGCGCTCGAACAGGAACATCGCCATCGTGAAGCCGACCAGCCCGAGGACGAGCTTCATGTCGGTGGTCAGCGTCAGCGCGGTATCCATGGGGTGGCGCGGTTCCTTGTCGGATCAGGTGCGGTCGTACAACAGGTCCCACACGCCATGGCCAAGCTTCTGGCCACGGGTTTCGAAGTGGGTCTGCGGGCGCCATTCCGGCCGCTCGACCTGCCCACGCGGGCCGGCGCGGTTGGTCAGCCCGGCAGTGGCGTCGAGCACGTCCCACATCTGCTCGGCATAGTCTTCCCAGTCCGTGGCACAGTGCAGGCGCCCACCGACGCGCAGCTTGCGCACCAACAGGTCGGCAAAGCCAGGCTGGATCAGGCGACGCTTGTTGTGGCGCTTCTTGTGCCACGGGTCCGGGAAATAGATGCGCACTTCATCCAGCGCGCCATCGGCGATTTCCTTTTCCAGCACCTCCACGGCATCGTGGTGGTACAGGCGCACGTGGCCGGCGTTGTCGTCGGCCAGGGCGTTGAGCAGGCGGCCCACGCCGGGCGCGTGCACTTCCAGCCCGATGTAATCGCGGCTCGGGTCCTGCTGCGCGGCGAAACGCAGCGCGGCGCCATTGCCGAAGCCGATTTCCAGCACCTTGCGCGCATCGCGCCCGAAGGTGGCATCCAGATCGCGCGGCTCACCGGTGAAGTCCAGCCCGAAGCGCGGCCAGCGGTCATCGAACGCACGCTGCTGGGCGGGAGTGAAGCGGCCCTGGCGCAGCACGAAACTGCGGACCTCGCGGCGGCCTTCGGTGATGGTGAAGGGCTTGGGCGGTGCCTTGGCACCGGCGCTGTCGAAAGGATTGGTCATCAGCCGATCAACCCGTCAATCGGCGAGGAGGCACTGGCGTAGCGCTTGCGCGGAATGCGCCCGGCCAGGAAAGCCTCGCGGCCGGCTTCCACGGCCTTGCGCATCGCGCTGGCCATCAGGATCGGGTTGCGCGCGCCGGCGATGGCGGTGTTCATCAGCACGCCGTCGCAGCCCAGTTCCATCGCGATGGCCGCATCGGAGGCGGTGCCCACGCCGGCATCGACGATGATCGGCACCTTGGCGTCTTCGATGATCTGCAGCAGGTTGTATTTGTTCTGGATGCCCAGGCCCGAGCCGATCGGCGCGGCCAGCGGCATCACCGCAGCGCAGCCGATCTCTTCCAGGCGCTTGGCCAGGATCGGGTCATCGGAGGTATAGACCATCACCTCGAAGCCGTCCTTGACCAGCTGCTCGGCCGCCTTGAGGGTCTGCACCACATCCGGGTACAGGCTCTTCTGGTCGCCCAGCACTTCCAGCTTGGTCAGGTTGTGGCCGTCCAGCAGTTCGCGGGCCAGCCGGCAGGTGCGCACGGCGTCTTCGGCGGTGTAGCAGCCGGCGGTGTTGGGCAGGATGGTGTAACGGTCCGGCGGCAGCACATCGAGCAGGTTCGGCTCGCCCGGGTTCTGCCCGATATTGGTGCGGCGGATCGCCACGGTGACGATCCGGGCGCCCGCGGCCTCGGTGGCCAGGCGGGTTTCTTCCAGATCCTTGAACTTGCCGGTGCCGGTGAGCAGGCGGGAAGCATAGGTCTTGCCGGCGATCACCAGCGAATCAGTGGGGGCAGGTGCATTCATGGCCGGAATTATCGCCTATCGCGCGTCACGATGCTGCCTCAGCCGCCGCCCAGCGCATGCACGATCTCGACCACGTCGCCCTCGCGCAGGGGGTGGCTGGCGTGCTGGCTGCGGGTGACGATCTCGCCATTGACCTCGACCGCCACGCGGCGCTCGAGCAGGTCCTCGCTGCGCAGCAGGTCGTGGACGGTGGCGGTGTGCGGAAGCTGGCGGTTCTCGCCGTTGAGCTGGATGTTCATGACGGTATTGTCCCGCAATCACTCCACAGTGCGTACCCTGTGCGCCCCGCGGCAGAGGTGCCGCGAGCGTCAGGCCAATGATGGCCGGGCGGCGGGCTGCCGGGCGTCATGCCGCAGCGCAGCGTGATGCCGGCGAGGTGCAGTGGAAACATGGCACCGTGCGCCGGCGTACGTCCGCCGTCTTCCCCACCCTAAAGGAATTTTCATGTTGCTCAGCAAACGCCCGATCCGTTCCCTCATGGCCGTGGCCATCGCCCTGGCCGCGATGCCGGCCATGGCGCAGTCGCCGTACACCAAGACCGTCTTCATCGGCGACAGCCTGACCGATGCGGGCTACTTCCGCCCGCTGCTGCCGGCCGCGGTGCAGCCGGTGACGGGCCAGTTCACCACCAACCCGGGCTGGACCTGGGCGCAGCATGTGGCCAGCTACTACGGCACCAACGGCGCTGCCCACGGCAACGGCCAGAACGGTGACAATTACGCCATCGGCGGCGCCCGTGTCGGTGTGGACACCAGCCAGGTGCTCGCCCCGGGTACCCCGGCCGTGCCGGTGTACTCGCTCAAGACCCAGACCGCGCAGTACCTGGCGGCCAACGGGGGCAAGGCCGACCCGAACGCGCTGTACACCGTGTGGGGCGGTGCCAATGACCTGTTCGCGATCCAGGCCGGTGCGCCGCTGGTCTCCACGCTGACCAATGCCGTCACCGACCAGGTCGGCATCGTCGGCACGCTGAAGGCGGCTGGCGCCGAATACATCGTGGTCCCGACCATTCCGGACGTCGGCCTGACCCCGGGCGCCCGCGCCGGTGGCCCGGCCGGCATGGCCGCCGGTACCGCGCTGGCCAAGGCCTACAACGATGCCCTGTTCGGTGGCCTGAAGGCCGCGGGCCTGCAGGTGATTCCGGTGGATACCTTCCACATCCTGCAGGAAATCGTCGCCAACCCGGGCCAGTACGGCTTCGTCAACGTGACCAGCCCGGCCTGCACCACGGCCTCGTCGCTGACCTGCAACCCGACCAGCTATGTCACCCCGAACGCGGCCAACAGCTACGTGTTCGCCGATGGCGTGCACCCGACCACCGCCACGCACCAGATGCTGGGCGAGTACACCCTGTCGATCCTGGAAGCCCCGCGCAACCAGCAGATCCTGACCCACTCGGCACAGACCATCGGCCGCTCGCGCGCTGACCAGGTCAGCTGGCACGTGGATGGCCGTCCGGCCGACGGCCTGAGCTGGTGGGGCAACCTGCGCGGCGACATGCAGCGCTACGCCCACGCCGATCTGTATGACGGCATGGCCCCGGCCGGCCTGTTCGGTGTGGATTGGGCGCGTGACGGCATGGTGGTCGGCGGCTTCGCCGGCTATGGCCGCATGGACGCCGATTTCGGCAACAACAAGGGCGACTTCACCCAGTCCGATACCACGCTGGGCCTGTTCGCCGGCTGGTATGGCGAGCGCGCCTGGGTCAATGGCCAGCTGAGCTACAGCTGGCTGGATTACGACGTGACCCGCAAGCTGCAGCTCGGCCCGGCAACGCGCATCCACAAGGGCTCGCCGGAAGGCAGCAACCTGACCGCCGCGTTGAACGCCGGCTACGAGTTCGGCACCGAAGGCGGCTTCCGCCACGGTCCGGTCGCCGCCGTGATCTGGCAGAAGGTCAAGCTGGACGGCTACACCGAGTCCAACCTGAGCGCCTCCGCGCTGGGCTATGGCGACCAGGATACGGATTCGACCGTCGGTCGCGTCGGCTGGCAGGCCCGCTTCGATGGCGGCAACGTCAAGCCGTACGTGCAGGTCACCTATGACCACGAGTTCGAGGACAGCAAGCAGGCCAGCGCCTGGCTGCAGACCATGCCGGACGTGGGCATGTACAAGGTGCCGGGCCTGGCGTTCGACAAGAACTACGCCACCGCCGTGCTGGGTGCGCGCCTGAACCTGTGGGGCCTGAGCAGCAACATCGGCATGAGCACCACCACGATGCAGAAGCGTGCACGTGACGTGTCGCTGTTCGCCAGCTTCGGCGGCAGCTTCTGATCCCACATGCGCAGCGCCCGCCCGCGGGCGCCGTGCACGGCGGCAGAAGAGCGTGAAACAACGGGCGGCGCAGTGCCGCCCGTTGCGTTTGAGGGCCCCGCCCGAATAGACTTACGCCGCGCCTTGCGGGTGTAGCTCAATGGTAGAGCTGTAGCTTCCCAAGCTACTGACGAGGGTTCGATTCCCTTCACCCGCTCCACGCGTCACCTTCCCAGGCCAAGCGTCATCGCCCGCGCGATGCCTCGAAGGTGAAAGGGTCGCCCCGATCAGGAAAGCGCAGCAGATAACGCGCAACGCGTGTCTTGCCATCCGATAGCAGATAGTCCACCTGCAGGCCACTTGGGTCGGTTTCCATGCCCGGGCCCAGATAGGTATTGCTCGGATAACTGAATCCATTGCCCGCCGCCTTCTGTAGGGCGACGCAACTGCCAAACAGCGGGGGCAGGGTGTACAGGTGCTCACCCTGCAACAGCACCACCAGCGTGTAGCGACCGCCTTTACCACTGCTCACATACTGCATGTCCAGGCACACCGACGTGCCGTGCTGCCAAGCGGTGACGTTGGCCAGATTCTCCGGGTCGATGGGGGTGCCGCTGGGCCAGTTCGGTGGTGCAAGACGGACAGCGCTGCGTAATGGCCACCGCCGCGTACCGACCATCAGCGCCTGGCCATCGAAGGCAATGTCGGGTGCGCCATCGGCCGGGTTCATCTGCAAGGTGCCCGGAACGATCCAATCGGTTGCATCGTAGCGCCGTAGGGCCTGCGTCATCGAGGTGGTCCACAGACACTCGCGCGGTGCGTCCGTGCAGGGCTTGTCGAGTGCGGTTCCCTTTCCCTCGAACAGGGGATCGCCCAACGACCTGTAGAAGTCGCTGTAGCCCGTGAAACGGGCAGGCTCGGCATGCGTGCCCGCTGAGAGCAGAACCCCGAGCAGGGCCGCGAAACAATGACGGGTGGGAGGCGTGGTCATCCGTGTTGCCGGGGCATCTGTGTGGGCGCCCATTATTGTGGAACAACCGCTGGATGCGGGCCGCAGCATCGCCGGGGCGGCCCGTCATCGCGGCCTACGCACCGCACGCTATGCTTCGCGCTTTCCTGCCCCCTGCGCCGCGATGAAACTCGCCATCCTGTCCCGCAACAGCAAGTTGTACTCCACGCGTCGCCTGGTGGAGGCCGCGCGTGCGCGGGGCCATACCGTGCGCATTCTCGATCCGTTGCGCTGTTACATGCGCATCGCCGCGGATGGCTTCACCATGCATTACAAGGGGCGGCCGATCACCGGGGTGGACGCGGTGATCCCGCGCATCGGTGCCTCGGTCACCCGCTACGGGACGGCCGTGTTGCGTCAGTTCGAGATGATGGGCGCGCGCACGCCCAACCCCTCAGACGCCATCCTGCGTGCCCGCGACAAGCTGCGCGCCCACCAGATCCTGGCTTCCAAGGGCATCGACATGCCGGTCACGGTGTTCGGCGACAACCCCGATGACACCGTCGATCTGCTCTCGATGCTGGGCCCGCCGCCGCATGTGGTGAAGCTCAACGAGGGCACCCAGGGCCGCGGCGTGATCCTCACCGAAAAGGCCAGCGCCTCGCGCGGCATCGTGGAGGCACTGCGCGGGCTCTATGCCAACTTCCTGATGCAGGAGTTCATCGGCGAGGCGCAGGGCGCCGACCTGCGCTGCCTGGTGGTCGGCGATCAGGTGGTCGGGGCGATGCAACGGCAGGCGCCGGAGGGGGATTTCCGCTCCAATCTGCATGCCGGGGGCAGCGCCCGGGCCGCCAAGGCCAGCCGGGCCGAGCAGCTGGTGGCGGTGCGCTCGGCCAAGGCGCTGGGCCTGGGCGTAGCTGGCGTCGACCTGATCCGCTCCAGCCGCGGCCCGCTGGTGCTCGAGGTCAACTCCACGCCAGGGCTGGAGGGTATCGAGGCGATCTGCCAGGCGGATCTTGCCGGGCGCATCATTGATCATGTCGCTTCCTTGAAAAAACCTGCAAATACAAAGGGTTGATGCGGTTTTTCAAGGTGGGGCAGGGCCTTAACATCGGTTTAATCGGCCCCGGCGTAGGCTCTGTCGAACCGCAGCTCTGCCCTCCTCAGCAGGATCGGTAATCGGGAAACACCTTCAGGCCCGGTCAGCGTCAGCTGTCCGGGCCTTTTTCTGGCCGGCAGCTCCGTTTTCCCCTGCCATCGGTAACTTGTAGGAAGCCTTTCATCCTCGTAGAGTTGGCTCTCATTCATTTTCGGATAAGGAAGTCAGGGATGTCTCGATTGACCGTTATTGCCCTGCTGGGCTGCTTGTCCTTCGCCGTCCATGCCAAGCCGACCGCGGAAGCCGCCGTCACGCTGACCGCTGATGCCCCCGCCGCCCAGCAGCTGACCAGCGTCGAAAACGCACTGCGCAGTGAGGAGTACAGCGAGATGACCCTGGAAAACCGGAGCCGCGTGCAGGCGGCCCTGAACCGGATCCGGGTAAAGCTGGGCAGCAATGAGCGCGTGGACCAGCTTCCGCCACTGCAGCGCACGGATGTGTTCAATGACCAGGAACTCATCAACACCTTGATGAGCAGCGCCAAGGAAGACAGCCGGATGGTCTGCCGCAGCGAACGGCCGACCGGCAGCAACCGGCCGCAGCGTGTCTGCGCCACAGTTGCCCAGCGACGCATTGCGACGGAAAGCGCCAAGAACATGATGCGTGAGCTTCAGCCCGCGCAGTCGAATCAGCGCTGAGTTTTGACGCTGCGCCAGCATTCGACGGTGTCTAATGTTAAGAATCGACGCTGTATGGTCAGCTTGAGGTCGCGCAGTCCCCTTCCACATGCTGCCCTGCGGCTCCGTTCTTTCCGTTGAACCCCACGAATCAGAGGTCCCAGTGCGAATTCTCGTCATCGAAGACAACAGCGACATTGCCGCCAACCTGGGCGATTACCTCGAAGACCGCGGTCACACCGTGGACTTCGCAGCCGATGGCGTCACCGGCCTGCACCTGGCGGTCGTCCATGAGTTCGACGCGATCGTGCTGGACCTCAACCTGCCCGGCATGGATGGGATCGAGGTCTGCCGCAAGCTGCGCAACGAGGCGCGCAAGCAGACCCCGGTGCTGATGCTGACGGCGCGCGATTCCCTGGACAACAAACTGGCCGGCTTCGATTCCGGCGCCGATGACTACCTGATCAAGCCGTTCGCGCTGCAGGAAGTGGAGGTGCGTCTGAACGCCCTGTCGCGTCGCGGTAAGGGCGTGCAGACCCGCGTGCTGGAAACCGGCGATCTGGAATACAACCTGGACACGCTGGAAGTGCGCCGCCAAGGCAAGCTGCTGCAGCTCAACCCGACCGCACTGAAGATCCTGCAGGCGCTGATGGAGGCCTCCCCGGCCGTCGTCACCCGCCAGGAGCTGGAAACCCGCGTGTGGGGCGAAGAGCTGCCGGATTCGGATTCCCTGCGCGTGCATATCCACGGCCTGCGCGCCGTGGTCGACAAGCCCTTCGAGGTTCCGATGATCCAGACCCGTCATGGCATCGGATACCGCATCGCCGCGCCGGAAGCCTGATCCGGTGACGGGCAGGGGGGGGCGTCGCCGCGCGCCATATCGGCGCCGGCTGCGCAGCCGCATCATCGTCTCGTTCGTGCTGTTGGGCTTCTGCCTGACCACGCTGTTTGCGTTCGCCACCAACTGGACCCGCGCCCGCGTGGAAAACCAGCTGGTCGAAGATGTGATGAATCGCAACATCAACGAGTACGCCAAGCGATTCGCGGCCGATCCCTCGCGCAGTCCCGACCTGCCCGTGCAGCAGATGTACGCGCGGCTGGTCCGCTCGGACAAGTTCGAAGCGCTGCGCCAGGAACAGCCGGACTGGTACGAATTCAACGACGGCATCCACGGCGTCAGCGGCGTGGATGACGGCGGCAAGCCGTTTTCCTACAAGCTTGCGGTGCGTAAAACGCCGGACGTATGGTTCTTCCTCGCCTATGACATGACCGAGAGCATCCGCGGTGAGAGCCAGCTCAACCGCGCGCTGTTCTTCTCGGTGCTGGTGTTCAGCGTGCTGTCGCTGGTGCTGGGCTGGTGGTCCGCCTCCAAGGTGATGAAGCCGGTGTCCGATCTGGCCGCCCGCCTGCGCGCATATCGCGGTGGCACCAGCGAGCCCGAGCCGCTGGCCCCGCGCTTCCCGGACGATGAAGTGGGCCAGCTCGCCCAAGCGCTGGATGACTACTCCGCGCGCCTTACCGAGGTCGTACAGCGCGACCGCGAATTCAATGCGGACGTCAGCCACGAACTGCGCACGCCGCTGGCCGTCATTCGCGGCGCCACCGAACTGCTGCTGACCCGCCCCGATCTCGATCCGAAGGTGCTGCAGCGCCTGCAGCGCATCCAGCGTGCCGAGCAGCAATGTACCGATCTGATCGGTGCGCTGCTGTTGCTCTCGCGCAACGAGCGCGGGCAGGGCAGCAGCAATGTCGCCCGCGTCTCCGAGCAGCTGCTGGATTCGCACCGTGCCCAGCTCGGCGGCAAGCCGCTGGAGTTGATCCTGGAAGGCAACCACGACCTGGTGATCGATGCCCCGGAATCGGCCCTCTCGGTCGCGTTGGGCAACCTGATCGGCAATGCCGTGAAGTACTCCAAGGAAGGCGCGGTGCGCGTGCGCGTGGGCAACAACGCCGTCGAGGTGATCGACAGCGGCCCCGGCCTGAGCGAAGAAGATGCCGCCAAGCTGTTCCAGCGCGGCTATCGCGGAACGCACGCGGGTCATTCGCAGGGTGGGGGTATCGGCCTGTCCATCGTCAGCCGCCTGTGCGATCTCTACGGCTGGCAGGTCAACGTGCGGCCAGGCGCCGGGCGCGGCGTCATCGCCACGCTGACGTTCTCCCCCGCCTGACACGGTAGAGCCGGCCGTTGGTCGGCTCCTCCAGATCTACCGCGCCGCCAACGCCCGATAGGCCCGATCCAGCCGCTCCACATGCGCCTGCAGGTGGTCCGGGTGGCCATCATTGACCACCACATCATCGGCCATTGCCAGGCGCGCCTCGCGGCTGGCCTGGGCGGCGATCATGCGATCCGCCAAGGCGCTATCGATGCCATCGCGTTGCATCAGCCGTGCGTGCTGCACGGCCACCGGCACGTCCACCACCAGGATCCGGTCCAGCCAGGGGTACTGCTGGCGGCCGCCGGCCTCGGTGAGCAGCGGAATCGCCGCGATCGCATACGGCCCCTCGGCCTGCTCGCAGGTCTCGCGCAGCAGCTGACGAATGGCTGGATGGGTGATCGCCTCCAGCGCCTGGCGCTCCTGTGCCGATTCGAAGATGCGGGCCCGCAGCGCGGCACGGTCCAGCTGGCCATCGGCCAGCAGGATGTCGGTGCCGAAGTGGGTGGCGATCCGCGCCAGCCCCTCGCTGCCGGGTGCCACCACCGCGCGTGCGGCCAGGTCGGCATCGGCCACGTTGATCCCCAGCGCCTCGAAGCGGCGGCTGACCTCGCTCTTGCCGGCGGCAATGCCGCCGGTCAGCCCGATCACGAAGCGGCTCATCGCGCGGCCCTCAACGCAGGCCGGCGTAGCTCAGGTAGCCGTCAATCAACGGCTCGCCCCACATGAACACGATCCAGCCGGCAATGGCCAGGTACGGCCCGAACGGGATCGGCGTGGCCCGGTCACGGCCGCGCGAGTACAGCCAGATCGAGCCGATGATCGCGCCCACCACGGACGAGAGCAGGATGATCGGCAGGATGCCCTTGAGCCCGCACCACGCGCCCAGGGCCGCCAGCAGCTTGAAATCGCCGTGGCCCATGCCTTCCTTGCCGGTGATCTGCTTGAACAGCCACCACACCGACCACAGCGACAGATAGCCCGCCAGCGCACCCAGCAGGGCCGGCTTGGCCGGCATATAGAGATTGTCGCTGGCCGCGATCAGGCCCAGCCACATCAAGGGCAGGGTCAATTGATCCGGCAACAGTTGGGTACGCAGGTCGATCCCGGACAGCGCCACCAGGAAGCAGCTCAGCACGATCGCGCCGAAGCCTTGCCAGCCGAAGCCGAACTGCCAGACGCTGGCGGCCACCAGCACGGCGGTCAGCAGCTCTACCAGCGGGTACTGGATCGAGATCGGGGCATGGCAATGCCGGCACTTGCCGCGCAGGGCCAGCCAGCTGAACAGCGGGATGTTCTCGTACCAGGACAGCTTGTGCTTGCAATGCGGGCAGTGCGAGGGCTCCACCACGATCCCCGGCGGAGGTGGCTCGTAGATGTCCGGCTCTTCCAGCACCTCGCGCGCATCGCGCTTCCACTCCCACTCCAGCCGCTTGGGCAGGCGCAGGATCACCACGTTGAGGAAACTGCCGATCAGCAGTCCCAGTCCGACCGCGGCGGGGTAGCCGAGACCGGGATGCTGGTCGAGAAATGCCATTGATTAGTTATCCAACTACCGCGCCGAGTTTGAAGATGGGCAGGTACATGCCGATCACCATGCCGCCGACGATAATACCAATGAAGACCATGATCATTGGTTCCAGCAGGCTGCTCAGGGCGTCCACGGCATTGTTGACCTCCTGCTCGTAGTACTCGGCGACCTTGAACAGCATGGTGTCCAGCGCGCCGGCCTCTTCACCGATGGCGGTCATCTGCACCACCATGTGCGGGAAGATGTTGACCTGCTTCATGGCCATGTTGACCGGGTAGCCGACCGACACGTCGTCGCGCATGCGCAGCACCTTCTCCTCGTAGACCTTGTTGCCGGTGGCGCCGGCCACGATGCCGAGCGCCTCCACCAGTGGCACGCCGGCCTTGAAGGTCACGGCGGTGGTGCGGGCAAAGCGGGCGATCGCGCTGTTGTTCATGATCTGGCCGATCACCGGCACCTTCAGGATCAGGCGATCCATCGTGTGCTGCATTTTCGGCGAACGTCTGTAGGCGTACATGAAGCCGAACACCGCTCCAAGCACTGCCCCGAGCATTACCCACCAGTACGACACCATGAATCGCGACAGGTTCACGATCATCTGGGTGAACGCAGGTAGATCCGCTCCGAACCCGCGGAAGACCTCTTCGAACTGGGGCACGACGAAGATGAGCATGATGGCGCTGACGAGCATGGCAACCACCACCACCATCGCGGGATAGAACAAGGCCTTGCGGATCTTTCCCTTGAGGCCCTCTATGTTCTCCTTGTACGTGGCAATCGTGTCCAGCACGGTCTCCAGCACACCCGCACCTTCACCCGCACGGACAAGGTTCCTGTAGAGCTCGTCGAACTGGACCGGGTGGCGGCTGATGGCTTCGTAGAGGGACGAGCCGCCTTCGATATCGATACGGATGGAGTCCACGAGCTTGCGCATCCGTGGATTCTTGTGCCCACTGCCAATGATCTCCAGCGAGCTGACGATCGGTACGCCGGATTTCATCATGATCGCCATCTGGCGACTGAAGAACGCGATGTCCTTCGCCCCTACCGCGGAGCCGGCCGAACCGAACAACGGCTTCGGTTTGGGCTTGACCACACTGGGCATGATCCCCTGCCGCCGCAGCTCGGCTCGCAGAAGATTGGCGTTCTTGGCGGGCTGTTCGCCCTTCATCTTGACGCCCCGCTTGTCGGTCCCCTCCCAGACAAACGGCTTCATCTCCATGGTGCTACGCGCCACGGGCTCTTTCTTGATCGCGCTACGGCTGACAGACATACAGGGCTCCCCAGCCGCACCTTCCCCAGGCGGGCTATCTCGGCGCATGGTAGCCGGTTCCGGAGGGTGTTGGCAGTCCTGCTGGGCGTCGGCCTTGGGCAGCAAGCCCGGACCGGGGGTGTCAAAAGGTGACGCAACAGGTCACATTGCCGGATGCGTCGCAAATTGTTGTGCGGGGGGTTCCAATCCTGAAGATTGGTGCCATGATTGCGCCGGGGAATGCTGGGGAGCATTGCTGGCACTGTTGGCACGCAACCTGCTTCGATCCACCCGCACGGGCGCCCGCCTAGCTCACCCGGTCCGCCGGTCAGGCAACGGCCCAGTGCCCTACTTATTTATCTACCTCTAGGGGATGTACTCATGAAGAAGCAGCAGGGCTTTACCCTGATCGAACTGATGATCGTTGTGGCGATCATCGCCATTCTGGCTGCCATCGCGATCCCGCAGTACAACGATTACACCGCGCGTGCGCAGATGTCCGAAGCGTACACGCTTGCCAGTGGTCTGAAGACCCCGATTGCTGAGGCATTTGCGCAGGATGACAGTGCGGCTGTTTCTTGCGTTGTTCCGGCGAATTCGGTGACGTCCGGTAAGTACGTCGCTTCGGTCGCCGCCAATGCCGCAACTCCTTGTGTAATCACCGCAACCATGGCATCCGCTGGTGTCAACGCTAAGGCCAAGGGCAAAAAAGTGAATCTGTCGTTTGCACCGGCGACCGGCGCATGGACCTGCTCGACCGACGCCGATCCGGAAGTTCAGCCGAAGGCCTGCACCACGGTTGCCGCTAAGTAAGCGCGCCGAAAGTTTATGAAAGCCCCGGTGTAGCCGGGGCTTTTTTTTGACATGAAGCCGGGTTTGTCTTCCGCTTCATTACTCCACTCGCGCGTTGGGGAGCGCCGATATGAAGAAGCAAAGTGGCTTTACTCTGATCGAGTTGATGATTGTCATTGCGATCATTGCGATCCTCGCAGCAATTGCGATTCCGCAGTACAACGATTACACGGCTCGGGCGCAGCTGTCTGAGGCAGTGAGCCTGCTCGGCGGCCTGAAGCCAGCTATCGGTGAGCAGTTTGCCAACGATGCTTCGGCAACATCATGCAGTATTCCCGCGACAGCGCTGAGTAGCGGCAAATACGTGGACGCCATATCCGCGCCGGCCGCGAGCCCGTGTGTGATCACCGCCACAATGAACGCTACGGGCGTCAATGCCAAAGTGGCGTCTGCGACCGTCACAATTACGTACGCTGCGGCTACCGGGATCTGGGACTGCAAAACCAGCGCGCCCGAGGAAGTTGCACCCAAATCCTGCCCGCACGGCTGAGCCTGTGGAAAGGTGCTGTCTCAAGGAAGAAGTAGTTCTCCAAGGATGAGGCTTGGGATAGGCTGCTGAGCAGCGTAGGAGCAATTTATGAACGTAGCACTTGGCCCCAATCTGGTTGGCATTACCGGTCTGGCCCGTCGCCTGGTCCAGGATGGTGCGCTGGAGGAGGTCGTCGCGCGAGAAGCCATGGCCCAGGCGGCTGCCGCAAAGATGCCGCTTCCGCAGTGGTTTGCCCAGAAGAGGTTGGTCACCAGTGCCCAGTTGGCTGCGGCCAACGCGCTGGAGTTCGGCATGCCCCTACTGGATGTCTCGGTGTTCGACAACAACCAGAACGCCATGGGCCTGGTCAGCGAGGAACTGCTGCGCAAGCACCACGTGCTGCCGCTGTTCAAGCGCGGCGGCAAACTCTTCATCGGCACCAGCAACCCGACGCACTCGCTCGATGAGATCAAGTTCCACACCAATCTGGTGGTGGAGCCGATCCTGGTCGATGAGGACCAGATCCGTCGTACGTTGGAGCAGTGGCAGTCCAAGCAGGACACG
Organism: Pseudomonas sp. AO-1; assembly: GCF_019775695.1. NCBI lineage: Bacteria > Pseudomonadati > Pseudomonadota > Gammaproteobacteria > Pseudomonadales > Pseudomonadaceae > Pseudomonas > Pseudomonas sp. AO-1. The sequence continues at coordinate 53,316 of NZ_CP079949.1, read as the reverse complement.
CTGGGCTCGGCGCTTGGCGGCGACGACGAGATGGGCGACTTGGATGTCTCCGCAGGTGACGAAGAGGGTGGCTCCATCGACTCCGGCGTCGACGCCAAAGGCGACGACACTCCTGTCGTAAAGTTCGTCAACAAGGTCCTCGTGGATGCCATCCGCAAAGGTGCCTCGGACATCCATTTCGAACCCTACGAGGACGACTATCGCGTGCGCCTGCGCATCGATGGTCTGCTCAAGAACGTGGCCAAGGCCCCGGTCAAGCTCAACCAGCGTATCGCCGCGCGCCTGAAGGTGATGGCGCAGCTGGATATCGCCGAGAAGCGCGTGCCGCAGGATGGGCGCATCAAGCTCAATCTCTCCAAGACCCGCCAGATCGATTTCCGCGTCAGCACGCTGCCGACCCTGTTCGGCGAGAAGGTGGTGCTGCGTATCCTGGATGGCAGCGCCGCCAAGCTGGGCATCGACAAGCTCGGTTACGAGCCGGCCCAGCAGAACCTGTTCCTGGATGCGATCCACAAGCCGTACGGCATGGTGCTGGTTACCGGTCCAACCGGTTCGGGTAAGACGGTCTCGCTGTATACCGCGCTGGGCATCCTCAACGATGAAACGCGCAACATCTCCACCGCCGAAGACCCGGTGGAAATCCGCTTGCCCGGCGTCAACCAGGTGCAGCAGAACGTCAAGCGCGGCATGACCTTCGCCGCGGCGCTGCGCTCGTTCCTGCGCCAGGATCCGGACATCATCATGGTCGGCGAAATCCGCGACCTGGAAACGGCGGAGATCGCGATCAAGGCGGCGCAGACGGGCCACATGGTGCTCTCCACGCTGCATACCAACGATGCGCCGCAGACCATCGCGCGCCTGATGAACATGGGCATCGCGCCGTACAACATCACCAGCTCGGTGACGTTGGTGATCGCCCAGCGCCTCGCTCGCCGGCTGTGCAACAACTGCAAGCGTCCGGTGGAACTGCCGGCCAATGCGCTGCTGGCCGAGGGTTTCACCCAGGCGCAGCTGGATGCCGGGATCAAGCTGTTCGAGCCGGTCGGCTGCGATGAGTGCACCGAGGGCTACAAGGGCCGTACCGGTCTGTACCAGGTGATGCCGATGACCGATGAGATCTCGACCATCGTGCTGGCCGGTGGCAATGCGCTGCAGATCGCCGAGGCCGCGCAGCTGGCGGGGGTGAATGACCTGCGCCAATCGGCGCTGATCAAGGCCGCGGCCGGGGTGACCGGTCTGGCGGAGATCAATCGTGTGACCAAGGATTGAGCGGCGTCCGCAGATGAGAAAAGGCCCGCGCAAGCGGGCCTTTTTGTCTCTCTACTCCATGCCGAGCTTTTTCAGCTTGTACCGCAACGCCCGGAAGGTGATGCCCAGCTGTGCGGCGGTACGCGTCTTGTTCCAGCGGTTTTCTTCCAGCGCCTTCTGGATGGCGGTGCGCTCCATCTGTTCGATGTAGGAGGGCAGGGCGCCATTGCCGGCCGGCAGATCGACCACGGCTTCTTCCTGGGTGGGCGGCGCATTGCCGGCGCCGAAGCGTGGGGCGTGCTGGGGCAGGCGCAGGTCGCTGGCACCGATCCGGTCTTCTTCGGCCAGGGCGAGGGCGCGCTCGAGGATGTTCTCCAGTTCGCGCACGTTGCCGGGGAAGTGGTACTGGGCCAGGGCTTCCAGCGCCGAGGGCGCCAGCAGCGGGGTCGGGCGGCCGTGGGTGCGGGCCAGCCGGGCCAGGATCGAGGCGGCCAGCGCTGGCAGGTCGCTGCGGCGTTCGCGCAGGGGCGGCACGCGCAGTTCGATCACGTTGATGCGGTAATACAGATCGTGGCGGAAGCGGCCGTCTTCGACCAGTTCGCCCAGGTCCTTGTGCGTGGCCGAAAGGATGCGCACGTCCACCGGCACTTCGGTGGCGGCACCGACCGGGCGGATCGATTTCTCCTGGATCGCGCGCAGCAGCTTGACCTGCATCTGCAGGGGCAGCTCGGCCACTTCATCCAGGAACAGGGTGCCGCCATGCGCGGCCTGGAACAGGCCGGGCTTGTCCGCATGCGCGCCGCTGAAGCTGCCCTTCTTGTGCCCGAAGAATTCGCTTTCCATCAGTTCGGACGGGATCGCGCCGCAGTTGACCGGCACGAAGGCGCCGGGCGCGCGCGCGCTCTGCGCGTGGATGGTGCGTGCGACCAGTTCCTTGCCGACGCCGGATTCGCCGAGGATGTAGACCGGTGCCTGGCTCCGCGCGACCTTGCCGATGGTGGCACGCAGCACATCCATCGAGGGCGAATCGCCGAGCAGGCGTGCGGCCTGCTCCGGGGCGAGTGGTGCGGGCGCGGCGCGCTCGGTGTTGTTGAGTTCCAGCGCGTGCTTGACCAGGCCGCGCAGCACCGAGATGTCCACCGGCTTGCTGACGAAATCGAAGGCGCCGGCCTTCAGGGCTTCCACCGCCAGATCCATGCTGCCGAACGCGGTGATCATCGCCACCGGCGTGCGCGGGTAGTGCTGTGCGATCTCGGTGACCAGCTCGATGCCGTTGCCATCGGGCAGGCGCATATCGGTGATGCACAGGTCGTACGGATTGCTGGCCAGCAGCTCACGGGCTTCGGCGAGGTTGGCTGCGGTGCTGATGCGCAGGCCCATGCGGCCCAGGGTCAGTACCAGCAGTTCGCGGATGTCACGTTCGTCGTCGACGACGAGGGCGCTGCGGGTGTCATTCATAAGGAAGGAAGATAGCCGAGGGCGGTCGTTGGCGACAAATGTTTGACGGTGGCGTCCGGGTGTGCGCGCGGCTCATCCGGCCATCATCGTGTGGGGGCCGGCCAGTACGAGCCGGAAACAGGCACCGCCGGCGGGCACCGAGACGTATTCCAGCCGTGCCTGGTTGGCACGGCACAGTTCGCGGGCGATATACAGGCCCAGCCCGGTGCCGTGCTCGGAGGTGGTGAAGAACGGGCGGAACAGCTGGCTGGCAACCGTCTCGGGAATGCCCGGGCCGCGGTCCATCACATCGATGATGGCGGTGCGGTCCTGACGCGCCACGCGCAGCCGCACGCGCGCCGGCTCTTCGGCCACGCGGCCGTACTTGAGCGCGTTGTGCACCAGCACGGTAAGGATCTGGTGCAGGTGGCGCGGATCGACCAGGGCGTGCACCGAGGTCTCGCTGATGATCGGCTCCACGCTGTCGGTTTCCAGCGACAGGCCCTGTTTGTACTCCAGCACGAAGCGGCGCACGAACGAGGCCAGATCCACGTTCTCCGGATTGGCACGCTCGCGCCGCGCCAGCCCGAGCACGCTTTCGACGATGCCGTTGGTGCGCTGGCATTGCTGGTTGATGATCTGCAGCAGGCGGCGGTCGGTGTCGCCGATATCGGTGGATTCTTCCAGCAGCTGGGCGGCGTAGTTGATCGCCGCCAGCGGGTTGCGGATCTCATGGGCGAGGCTGGCCGAGAAGCGCCCCATCGCCGAGAGCGTCAAGGACTCGGCACGCCGCGAGACCACGGTGGAGTCATCCAGGAACACGAGGGTGAGGTCGCTGCCGGCCAGCAGGCGGGCAAAGCGTGGCTGCACCTCAGGCTGGTCCGGCGAGAGCTGCAGCGGCATTTCTTCGTTGGTCCAGCCGTTGCGCCAGCGCAGCAGCCGGCGGCTCAGCTCGGGTGAGGCACTGCCCAGTTCCAGCCGGCCGCTGCCACTGTTGCCATCGGCATCGCCGAGCAGGGTGGAGGCAGCTTCGTTGGCCAGGGTGATGCGGTTGGCGCCGTCCACCACGATCACGCCGGTGCGCATGCGGCGGATGATCAGCTCGTTGATCTGGAACAGGTTGGCCACTTCATCGCCGCGCTGGTTGGCCAGCTGCTGGTTCATGCGGGCACGGTTGCCGACCTGGTAGCTGATGAAGGCAATGGCCAGATAGCTGGTGACGAACATGGCCAGCTCGGCCAGGGTACGGGTCGGGTCGCCGCCTTCGAGCTGCTTCCAGATGTACTCGCCGGCGGTGGCGGCGCTGGCGGCAGCGGCCAGGCCCAGCCCCATGCTAAGCGGCAGCAGGGTCGCAGCGGCGGCGATGTTGAACAGCAGCGACATCGAGATGCCTGCGCTGGCCCCGGGCAGGGCATGGGCGAGCAGGGTGGCGGCGATGATGTCGGCGGCCACGCTCCACACCACGATGGTGCGCAGCCAGCGCTCGTTGCGCCCGAACAGCAGCACCAGCACGGCCACCACCAGGTAGCCGCTGGCCACGATGGTCGCCAGCCTGGGGTGGTCAGCGGTGCCGACCAGGCCGCTCAGCGGGCTGAACAGCAGCGCGCCGATGACGGTGGCCATCAGCAAGCGGTACAGCGCGAAGAAATACAGCTCGCGCCGCGGTATCGATTCGATGCGGTCGATCAATGAAGCACTGGGTGACACGCCGGAACTCCCCTTCTGGCATGGGGGCAGTGTAGGGGGTCCGGCCGGGTTTGGGGGCAGGCGGCCGGGGCCGGGCGTGTGAAGGCCGGGCGGTATGCAGGCGCCGGCCAGCTGCGCGGCCATGCCACAGGGGGGCCGGGTGGCGGTTCCCGGCAGCTGCCGCAACTGTCTGAAATTGCGCCGGAAACGGCTCCCTGTGCGTGTCTTGGGACTGACTTCTTTGCGCCCACGCGCCGGGTCGTCCACAATAGTGGGCCCGCCGCGGTCCTTACCGGCGCCCCCGTGAGGGAGCCTTGGAGATGCGTGCGGTCGTTCCTATTCCCACGGTGACGCATGAATTTCCACGAATACCAGTCAAAACAGCTGCTTGCCGAGTACGGCATTCCCGTTCCGGCCGGCAAGGTCGCGGCTACCCCGGACGAAGCGGTTGAAGCTGCCAACGCCCTGGGCCAGGGCCCCTGGATGGTCAAGGCGCAGATCCACGCTGGCGGCCGCGGCAAGGCTGGCGGCGTCAAGTTCTGCAAGACCACCGACGACGTGAAGGCCGCTGCGGCCAAGATGCTCGGCACCAAGATGGCCACCTACCAGACCGCAGGCGTTGAACTGCCGGTCAACCTGGTGCTGGTGACCACCGCCGGTGAGATCGTCAAGGAACTGTACCTGTCGGTGCTGGTTGACCGTGGCACCAAGACCATCACCTACATCGCTTCTTCGGAAGGCGGCGTGGAGATCGAGCAGGTCGCCGCTGAAACCCCCGAGCTGATCCACTCGCTCAACGTCGATTTCGTTGAAGGCGTGCAGGGTTACCACGGCCGTGATTTCGGCTTCAAGCTGGGCCTGACCGCCAAGCAGGCCGGCCAGTTCGCCAACATCATGGTGAACCTGTACCGCCTGTTCAACGAAAAGGACCTGGCCCTGGTTGAAATCAACCCGCTGGCCATCCTGGACGACGGCAACCTGTACGCGCTGGACGGCAAGTTCGACAGCGACGACAACGCCGCGTTCCGTCAGAAGGCTCTGGTTGCCATGCGCGACAAGACCCAGGAAGACGAAACCGAAGTGACCGCTTCGGAGCTGGACATCAACTACGTCACCATGGACGGCAACATCGGCTGCATGGTCAACGGCGCCGGCCTGGCCATGGCCACCATGGACGTCATCAAGCTCAACGGCGGCGAGCCGGCGAACTTCCTGGACGTGGGCGGCGGTGCGAACAAGCAGCGCGTCATCGAAGCGTTCAAGCTGATCCTGTCCTCGGACAAGGTTGAAGGCATCTTCGTCAACATCTTCGGCGGCATCGTCCGCTGCGACATGATTGCCGAAGGCATCATCGCCGCGGTCAAGGAAGTGGGCGTCAAGGTTCCGGTCGTGGTGCGCCTGGAAGGCACCAACGTGGAAGAAGGCAAGCAGCTGCTGCGTGACAGCGGCATGGCCATCATCCCGGCCGACAACATCAACGACGGTGCCAAGAAGGTCGTCGCTGCTGTCAAAGCCGCCGCCTGATCCGACACCGAAGGAAATCCAATGTCAGTTTTGATCAATAAGAACACCAAGGTGATCGTGCAGGGCTTCACCGGCCAGCAGGGCACCTTCCACGCCACTCAGATGATCGAGTACGGCACCCAGGTTGTTGGCGGCGTGACCCCCGGCAAGGGCGGCACCACCCACATCGATCTGCCGGTCTTCAACACCGTTGCCGACGCCGTGCAGAGCACCGGCGCCAACGCCTCGGTCATCTACGTGCCGCCGCCGTACGCGGCTGACGCGATCCTGGAAGCGGCTGCTGCCGGCATCCAGGTCATCGTGTGCATCACCGAAGGCATCCCGGTGCTGGACATGCTGCGCGTCAAGAACGTGCTGACCCGCTCGCATCCGGACACCGTGCTGGTCGGTCCGAACTGCCCCGGCGTGATCACCCCGGGCGAGTGCAAGATCGGCATCATGCCGGGCCACATCCACATGCCGGGCAAGATCGGCATCGTGTCGCGTTCGGGCACCCTGACCTATGAAGCGGTCAAGCAGACCACCGAAGTCGGCCTGGGCCAGTCCACCTGCATCGGCATCGGTGGTGACCCGATCAACGGCCTGAACTTCGTCGACTGCCTGAAGCTGTTCAACGAAGATCCGCAGACCCTGGGCATCATCATGGTCGGCGAAATCGGCGGCGACGCTGAAGAAGCCGGTGCCGAGTACATCAAGAACCACGTGAAGAAGCCGGTCGTCGGTTTCATCGCGGGCGCCTCGGCTCCGGCCGGCAAGCGCATGGGCCACGCCGGTGCGATCGCATCGGGCGGCAAGGGCACCGCCGAAGGCAAGTTCGCCGCCATGGAAGCTGCCGGTGTTGTCACCGTCCGCTCGCCGGGCGACCTGGGCGCTGCCATCGCCAAGCTGGTGAAATAAGCCGCCCGCCGCGCAAGCGGCGGACGTGCGGTAGAGCCGAGCCATGCTCGGCTGCTCCAAACAGAAAGGCCGCCTCCGGGCGGCCTTTCTGCGTTTCAGGCGATACCCGAAGCGGTAGGTCCCGGCCGCTGGAAGGCAAGCACGCCACGTAGTGCCGGCCGCTGGCCGGCTCCTCATCGTGCTGCCGCCGAATGCGTGGTTGCCGGCCAGCGGCCGGCACTACAATGCGTGTATTGCAACTACAGGCTGGACCCCCATGACGTCGCTCCGCATTGCCCTGGCGCAGTTTGATTTCCCGGTTGGCGCAGTGGCGCAGAACACCGACACCATCATCACGATGATCGCCGAGGCGCGCGATGAGTACGGTGCCGAGCTGGTGGTGTTCCCCGAGCTGGCGATCAGCGGCTATCCGCCGGAGGACCTGCTGTTGCGGCCGGGCTTCCTGTACGACTGCCAGCAGGCGCTGGAGCGCATCGCGGCGGCGACCACCGGCATCGCGGCGGTGGTCGGTTGGCCACAGGCCGCTGGTGCGGTGGTCTACAACGCGGCCAGCGTGCTGCGCGATGGCAAGGTCGAGCACACCTACCGCAAGCGCGAGCTGCCCAATTACGCGGTGTTCGATGAGCGCCGTTACTTCGATGTCGATCCGGACGGCGGCAGCTGCGTGTTCGAGCTGAAGGGCGTGCCGGTGGGCGTGCTGGTCTGTGAAGACCTGTGGTTCGCCGAACCGCTGGCCGATACCGTCCGTGCCGGCGCGCAGCTGGTGGTGGTGCCCAATGCCTCCCCCTACGAGCGTGGCAAGCATGCCCAGCGCGATGCGCTGCTGGCCGAGCGCACCCGCGAGAGCGGGGCGGCGATCGCCTACCTCAACGTGGTGGGCGGCCAGGACGCGCTGGTGTTCGATGGCGCGTCAGTCGTCGCTGACGGCGATGGCACCGTGCATCCGGCCGCTGCGGCCTTCACCGACCAGTGGCTGGTGGTGGATTACGACGCCGGCACCCGCCGCTTCCTGCCACGCGAGTGGATCGACGACGGCGACGAGAGCATGGATGCACTGGCCTGGCGCGCGGTGACCCGCGGGATCCAGGATTACTGCCGCAAGAACGGCTTCAAGAAGGTCTGGCTGGGCCTGTCCGGCGGCATCGATTCGGCCCTGGTGCTGGCGATGGCGGTGGACGCGCTGGGCGCGGCCAATGTCACCGCGGTGCGGCTGCCCTCGCGCTACACAGCGGACATGTCCAACGACCTGGCGGCCGAGCAGTGCCGCGCGCTGGGCGTGACGCTGGAAGCGGTCTCGATCGAGCCGGTGTTCGAGGGGCTGATGGCCGCGCTCGGCCCGATGTTCGAAGGGCAGGCGGCGGATGTGACGGAAGAGAACCTGCAGTCGCGCAGCCGCGGCGTGATCCTGATGGCGCTCTCCAACAAGTTTGGCGGGCTGCTGCTGACCACCGGCAACAAGAGCGAGTATGCGGTGGGCTACGCGACCATCTACGGCGACATGTGTGGCGGCTACGCCCCGCTCAAGGACCTGTACAAGACGGAGGTGTTCGGGCTCTCCAAGTGGCGCAATACCGTGGGCGGCGCCCCGGTGATCCCGCCGGCGGTGATTTCCCGCCCACCCTCGGCCGAGCTGCGCGCCAACCAGACCGACCAGGATTCGCTGCCGGCCTACGACGTGCTGGACGGCATCCTGTACCGCTATGTGGACCAGGAGCAGTCGCGCGAGGAGATCGTGGCCGCCGGCTACGCCGCCGAGGTGGTGGACCGTGTGCTGCGCCTGGTGCGCACCAGCGAGTGGAAGCGCCATCAGGCGGCCCCGGGGCCGAAGGTCTCGCGCCGGGCGTTCGGGCGTGAGCGGCGGTACCCGATCAGCAATGGGTACAAGGGGTAGGCGTCGAGCGATACCGTAATAAAAAATGGCCAGCGTCAAGTCTTTCGCGCAAACCACGCGAGGCTTGAAACCATATACGGGGCAATAAGTTAGCTCTGTTTCGTGCCGCTTGCAGGGGATGCGGCGTTGTGGGCTGGGAGCCACATGAGAGCCTAGAGAAAGCAAGCCGAGTCGCGTTGTAGCGATGGAGATTGCCAAGAACTGGCAGGCCTGTTCAGTCATTTTAGCCCATTCCCTCGCAGCCCATCCAGAACGAAGAACGCGCAGCGTTGGGCTGCGCGTTCGAGGGATGCTCAGTCTGGTTCCAGTGCATTTTCAGCTTGGCTTCGGCGGCAAGGCCTTGCTGGCGCTTCCTTTCTTGAACCCCCGATCACCGGCCATGAACGCCTCCAGCATATGCGGGATCAGCGTCACGGCATCGACCGCCTCGCCATACGCCTGCGCGTGCAGCGCGGCGTAGCGGTCGAGGTCGGCTTTCAAGCTGGCCGGGCAGGCAAAGGTTAGCTTCATGCTCTCGGTCTTGGGCAGCGGCCCCAGCCGCAGTTTCCTGGTCGTACTCATCGTGAAGTCCCCTTGTTGAAGAACAGTGGCTGGTAAGGCCGCAGTACCAGATCGCGGTTGACGATGATGCGCACCGGCAAGCCAGGGCGGCTGGTCAGCGTGGGTTGGATGTTGAGGTTGCGCCGGGTCACTTCTTGGCCGACCTGGTTCACGGTGTCCTGCAGGCTGTCGCGTCCAGCGATAATCACGCGATCACCGTCCTGGCGGTTCTCGGGTGCGGCCAGTTCGGCTCCCACACCCAGCAGCGTCGTCAGCACTGCACCGGCGAAGATCCGATCCCAATGCCAGTCCACATCGTCTTCCAGGCCGGCATAGCCTGCGGGGTCGGTGCCGACGAGGTTGTCGAGCGTGAGCGAAGACGTATCCGGCAGGATGATGCGGTTCCACACCACCTGCACGCGGCTCTGGCCGTAGCTGACCTGGCTGTTGTATTTGCCCAAGATGCGCGAACCCTGCGGGATCAGCAGGAACTTGCCAGTGGCCGTGTCGTAGATCGGTTCCGTCACCGTGGCGATCACGTCGCCTGGCAGGTCGGACTTGATGCCAGTGGCCAGCGCACTGGCGATCACCGTACCCGCCATCACCTGATACGGCGAGGTGGGCATTTGCAGATTGCCGGAATTGCGGGTTTCCGTAGACCCGCCTGTCAGGAACGCCTCTTTCTGGTCTTGCCGGTTCTGCACGGCCGTCGGATCAACAGGCTGGGCCGCCGTCGAGGCGGGGCCAGCAGCCAGCGGATCGAAAGCGGCATTGGCAGCGAAGCCAGGCGCGGCAGCGACCTGCGACTGCGCCACGGGCGCCGCCTGCGGGGAACCCGTGCGGAAGAACACCGATGAAGCTGCCGCTGCTTCTTCTTCCTTGCGTAGCGCATCGTTGGGGTCGTAGCCGGGCGCGGCATAGGTAGCGGCAACTGGCTGCTGCGAATTGACGATGGCTGGCCCCAGATCACCCGGCAGCGGTGGCCCCAGCTCCGGCACATCGGGCGGCAGCGCTGGCAACTTGGAATAGTCGGCAGGAAGTTGGTCGAGGCCTTCCGAGCGCGACACACGATCCACGTTGTACAGCTCCATGGATTCGCCTGCGCCGCGTTGTTGCGGTTGCAGCGACCAGATCAGTGCGCCCATCACGCCAACCGACAAGCCGCCGGCGAGGATGGCCAGCGTGCGCCGGTTCAGGCGCGTGACCGGACGCGGTTGGGCGCGCAGCGCCACCGCCTCGGGTGCCACTTTGTCCACCTGAGGCGTGGCAAGGTCGGGGGTATCGTCCTGGCTCATGCTCAGTTCCTCCCGGCAATGCCATCCGTGCGCTCGATGCGCACCACGTCGCCCTTGTCGGCCCCCAGGCGCAGTTCTGCTGCACCGAACAGGCGATCCACGATGTAGTACGGCGAGCGGAAGCGATAGTTCACCAGTTGCCCGTCGCCCTGCGCGCCGATGACGAACAGCGGCGGCAGCTCGCCCTGGGCGATGCCTGTCGGGAACTGGATATAAACCTTCTCGCCATCATCGAAGGCGCGCAGCGGCTTCCACGGCGGATTGCTGCCGCTGATTGCATAGCGAAAGCGGATGTTCTCCAGCGACAAGCCTGCATCGACCGGCGCGGCAGCGTTGGCGGCTTGGGCCTGGCGCTGCAAGGCCAGCATCCGATCCTTGGGATAGTCCCAGGACACCGACGCCATCCACGCCTTGTCGGTCGAAGTCAGTTCCAGCAGGTACGTCCTGCGGCTGGTGGTGATGACCAGATTGGTCTTCAAGCTGGAACGGATAGGCTTGACCAGCACATTGACGCGCAGATCAGCACCGCTGCCGCTGGAGGTGTCACCGACGATCCAGCGCACGGTATCGCCCGCAGCGACCGTCACCAGTTCCTCGCCGGGCTGGAGCGCGATCACCGTCACGCGGCCCACGGACGCATAGACCTGGTACAGCGCGCCATCGGTGAACGGCCAGACCTGGATCGCATTGACGTAGCCCTCTCGGGTCGGCGCAATGCGCGCCTCGGCATTGGCGCGGGAGACGCGCACCTTCTCGTCGGCAGGCTCCGGTGCCGCCGGGGCCACATCGACGTCCGGCAGCGGCTTCAACTGCGCTGGCAGCGCCAAGGGTTCGGGCACTGCCACCACTTCGATGGGCTTGGGCGGCTCGGGCAATGGCTGAGCCTGCACCGGCTCATCGAGCGAGATCATCGGCGGCGGTTTGCCCTGCGTGGCACAGCCCGCAAACAGGACAGTCGATGCCAGCAGGATCACCAGTAATGCGGTTTTACGGAAATGTGTATTCATGGTTTGGCTCCTTCAGAAGAATCCAGTTCACGGCTCCACGACAGGCCATTGACGTAGATACCCAGCGGGTTGCGGCGCAGGCGTTCTTCGGTGCGCGGGGTCTGCTGCACGATGGACACCACCGCCGTCCATCGCTCCAGCCCGGCCGCCGCGCCATTGACGTAGCGGCGTTCCGTCCAGCGCACGTTGAACGACGCATCGCTGGCGCGAACCACGCTGGTGATCTGCACCGTCACCGACTCCTTGCCGATGCGGGCGAACGGGTCGTTGGTGCGGGCGTAGTCGTTGAGCACGGCCGCGCCCCGATCGGTGGTGTAGTCGTAGGCATCGAGCCAGTTCTGGCGCACGACGATGGGGTCGATGGACAGCGAGCGCACCAGACCAATGAAGCGCGCGATATGGTGCGCCGTCTGCGCATCGGTGGGACGGTACGGCGTGGCCGCTTCGCCCACGGTGCGCACCTGGCCGGACTGATCGACCTCGATGACGTAGGGCGTGACGATGGACTGGGCCGATCGCCACACCAGGCCGCCGGCCATCAGCAGCGCGAGCACGAGGCAGCCGAAAGCCATCAGCCGCCAGTTCTTGGCCTGCACACGGGCCGAGCCGATGCGCTCGTCCCAAACCTGGGCTGCGGATTGATAGGGCGTGGCAGGCTGCGGCGTATCGGCATAGCGCACCTGCGGTCGTTTGAATCGCATGGAGTTCTCCTTGAAAGTCAGCTATCGGAATCCCGCAGGCTCGGGCCTTGGCCCGAACCGCCGCCGTCGCCACCGCGCAGCGTGTGCGCGGCAGTGGTGGTGGCCTGGGTGAGTTGTTGGCGGCGTTGCAGGCGCTTGGCCCAGCCGGGTTGTTCCTGCTTCTGCGCGTTGGCCGTGTTGCCAGTGGCACCGCCTGTGGCGGCTGGCCCGGCAGTGCCTCCGCCTGAGCCGTCATCTGCGCCAGAGCCTTGCCAGCCTGCTTTGAATGGCGCGGCTGCCTTGGCCGCCGCTGCCTTGATGCCAGCACCAGCGCGTTGGCGTGCCGCCTGTGCGCCGCCCTTGGCGACACTGCCCAGCCCTGCCATCGCGCCTTTGGTTCCGCCGCCCGCAGCGGCGGAACCAGCCTGGAATGCCGACTTCGCGCTACCCGCTGCCGAGGTCGCGGCCCGTGCGCCAGCCCCGGCGAGCTTGGCGGCAGCCGGTGCCATGCGCGCCCCGGCCATCACCGCACCGCCCACGCCGGTTGCCGCAGCACCTACGGCAACCGCTGCACCTGCGGCACCCACGGCGGCACCTGCCATCGCGCCGGCACCAAGCTGCGGTGCGCCGGATACCAGCCCGGTGGCAATACCAGGGCCGAAGATCCCCAACGCCAGCAGCGTCAATGAGGCCAGCATGATGACCACTGCATGGTCGATGGACGGCTCGGCTGGATGCACCTGGAACTCGGCGAACAGGCCCGATCCAATGCCGACGATGACGGCCAGCACCAGCACCTTGATGCCTGAGGACACTACGTTGCCCAGCACCTTTTCGGCGAGAAAGCTGGTCTTGTTCCACAGTGCGAAAGGCACCAGTACGAAGCCCGCGAGCGTGGTCAGCTTGAACTCGATCAGCGTGATGAAAAGCTGGATCGCCAGCACGAAGAAGCACAGGATCACCACCGCCCAAGCCAGGAACATGACCACGATAGGCGTCATGTTGACGAACACTTCGGGAAAGCCCGCCATGTCGTTTATCTGCTCAAGGATCGGCGCTGCTGCGTCGATGCCGGTCTTCGCCAGTCGCCCCGGTTGCAGGAAGTCGCCCATGCTCATCGTCGAGCCGCTGGCCGTCAGGCCCAGGCCTGCAAAGGAGCGGAAGACGATTCCGGCCAGCCAGTTAAAGTTGTTGATGATGTAGGCGAAGGCCCCAACGTAGAGCACCTTGCGCAGCAGCTTGGCAATCACGTCATCGCCCTGGCCGGTGGCGTGGCTCATCGCCCAGTACAAGCCAGCGATGGTCATGTCGATGACGATCAACGTGGCGGTGAGGAACGCGACTTCGCCCTGCAGCAGCCCAAAGCCCGAGTCGATGTACCGCGAGAAGGTGGCAAGAAAGCGGTCGATCACTGTCACGTCGTTCATGGCTCTCCCTCCTCGGAAGGCATGGCGTCCTGGTCACTGGCTGGCGTGTCGAAGCTCGGCGGGATCGGCGGCAGATCGGCCAGCGTGCAGAACTCGTCAGGCCCGGTTTCACCGGCGAAGAAGCGCCGCCGGAAGGCTTCAGCCGCTGCCAGGCAAGCGTCTTCGCCTGCCGTAGCCCTGTCGGCTGCACACTGCGCACGCAAAGCCTTGAGTCGCACGGGATCGGCGGCCAAGGCAGCGGCCAGGTCTTCGGTCGGCTGCTGGCTGCAAGCGATCAGCAGCATGGGCAGCAGCAAGTAAACGCATCGCATGGCCGTCTCCCGTCAGTTGCCGTAAAAATCCACGCGCTGCGGCGTGTATGGTGTGCCCTCACCCAGAAAGCGGCGCGTCACTTCACGGCCACGTTCGACAGCCGCTGCTTGGCGCGCCAGTTCCAGCGCGGCGGCGCGTTCCTGCGTGATCTGGAGTTGCTGTGCCTGGATGGACTGCTTGGCCTGCAAGGCCAGAAGCTGGTTGGTCGCCTGCATGGCTTGCAGCGCGCCGGTGGCGGACTGACTCTGGCTGACCAGATCGGACAGCGCGCTTTCGTCTTGCGCCAGGTTCTGCGACACCTGCGCCTGCATCCGCATCGCGGTGTGCAGGCCGTTCAGCGTGTTCTTCCAGCGCTCCTGCGCGTCGCGCAGCATCTGGTCGCCGCTGACGGTCGCGGCATACTGCTCCGGGTACAGCCGGGCGAAAGTGGCATCCATGCTCTGCACGTCATAGGCCAGGCCGCGTGCCTCGGCGATCAGGCGCTCGGTCGTGGCGAGCGTCGAGCGCAGGCGATTGACGATGTTGAAATCCAGATTCGCCAGATTGCGCGCCTGGTTCATCAGCATTTGTGCTTCGTTCTGAAGCTGGTTGATCTGGTTGTTGATCTGCTCCAGCGTGCGCACGGCGGTCAGCGTGTTCTGCACAAAGTTGGACGGATCGAATACCGTCAACGCGGATGCGGGCTGAACGGCCAGCAGCGATGCCGACAGCACGGCGGCGAGCGAGACAGACAGCAAAAGGGGTTGGCTCTTCATGGTGAAACCTCCAGGGGTTGAGAAGCGAGGAAGGACGCTGCCGCCGGTGCGGACGGCAACAGGTCGGCAGCCCAATCGAGGCTGCGATGACGCAACCAGGCACCGGCGAAGCCCGGTGTGCCTGCGTCCAACAGCACACGATCCATGTCGCGTTGGTCTTGCGGGGTGGAAGCCCCGGCAAAGGCCAGCGTGGCTGGCCCCAGGTCGAGGTCGAACAGGCGATTGCCCAGGCGCGATTGGTAGTAGTAGTCACGCTTGGGCTGCGCGGTCGCCACGATCTCGATCTGGCGACTGTTGAGGCCGAAGCCCTCGTAGATCGTGCGAATCTGCGGCTCGGTGGCCTGTGGGTTAGGGAGAAAAATCCGACTGGCGCAGCTTTCGATCACCGCCGGGGCAATGCTTGAATCCTTGATGTCGGCCAGCGACTGAGTGGCGAAGATGACGCTGACGTTCTTCTTCCGCAGCGTCTTGAGCCACTGGCGGATGCGGGCGGCGAACACCGGATCATCGAGGAACAACCAGGCTTCATCGAGGATCAGCAGCGTGGGCGCGCCGTCGAAGCGTTCATCGAAGCGGGCGAACAGGTAGCCCAGCACAGCCAGCACCGCCGCCTTGCTGTGCATCAGTTCTTCCATCTCAAAGCCCTGCACGCTACCGGAACCCAGCCGATCGGCATCTGCGTCCAGCAGCTTTCCGTGCGCTCCACCCAGCACATAAGGAGCGAGCGCCTGGCGCAGTGCGTTCGATTGCAGCAGCACCGACAGGCCCGTCAGCGTGCGCTGCTCCACCGGCGCGCCGGCGAGGCTGCCGAGTGCCGACCAGATCGCGGCCTTCTCGTCCGGGCCAATGGAGACACCTTCATGCAGCAGGCGGCCTTCCACCCATTCGGCGGCCCAGGTGCGATAGCCCTCGTGGTCGATGCGGGCGAGAGGCTGGAACGCAATCGCCCCGTCGTTGCCCAGGTCGTAATGCTCACCGCCCAGCCCTAGGATGGTGGCGCGCATGGAGCGGCCCATATCGAAGGCAAAGATGCGCGAGCCGGGATAGCGGCGGAACTGCATCGCCAGCGTGGCCAGCAGCACCGACTTGCCCATGCCGGTCGGCCCGGCGACCAGCGTGTGGCCCACGTCGCCGATGTGCGTCACCAGCCGGAACGGCGTCGCGCCATCGGTGCGGGTGACGATCAGTGGCGGGCCGTCAAGGTGCGCGTTCTTCTCCGGCCCGGCCCACACGGCGGATACCGGCATCATGTGCGCCAGGTTCAGCGTCGAGACGATGGGCTGACGCACATTCGCGTAGGCGTTACCGGGAATGGACGACAGCCAGGCATCCACCGCGTTCAAGGTTTCAGGGATGGTGACGAAGCCCCGGCCCTGAATGACGCGCTCCACCATGCGCAGCTTCTCGTCGGCCACGGCTGGGTCTATGTCGAGCACCGTCACGGTGGCTGTCAGGTAGCCGAAGGCGACTTGATCGCTGCCCAGTTCTTGCAAGGCGGCGTCTGCATCGGCGGCCTTGTTGTTGGCGTCGGTATCGACCAGCGGGCTTTCCTGCTGGAAGATGGTTTCGCGCAGCAGCGCGACGACGCTCTTCCGTTTGGCAAACCACTGGCGGCGCAGGCGGCCCAGCTCTCTTTCCGCCTCGGCTTTGTCTAGGCACAGAAAGCGCGTGCTCCAGCGATAGCCAAAGCCCAGGCGGTTGAGATCGTCCAGAATCCCCGGCCAGGTCGAGGTCGGAAAGCCCCGCACCGATACCACGCGCAGGTTCTGGTCGCCCAGCATGGGTGCCAGGCCGCCAACCAGTGCGGAGTCGGCCAACATTGCGTCGATATGGAACGGCACGTCGGGCACACCGACGCGATAGCGCCGCGTGGACACCGTGGTGTGCAGGTAAGTCAGTGTCTGGCTGTCATCCAGCCAGGCAATTTCCGGCATCACGCCGTCGAGCAGGTCGAACACGCGATCGGTTTCCGCCACGAAGGCTTCCAGACGCCCCTGCCAATCCACGCCGTCGCCCGGCGCGTTTTCATAGAGCATCTTGGCGGCACGGGCGCGGGATTCTTCCGGTGGCAGGTAGGCCAGCGTCAGGTGGTAGGCGCTTTCATAGTGATGGCCCGATTCCTCGAAGGCCGCGCGACGTTCTTCTTCCACCAACCAAGACAGCGGTTCGGGAAACTCGGAACGTGGGTGGCCTGCTGCGGGGCGGCGCTCGGCCTCAATGAACAAGGCCCAGCCTGAACCCAGGCGGCGCAGTGCGTTGTTGAGCCGCGCCGACGTGGCGATCAGCTCGCCTTGCGTGGCGCTGTCCAGATCCGGCCCGCGAAAACGTGCCGTGCGTTGGAACGAGCCATCCTTGTTCAGCACCACGCCCGGCGCGATCAGCCCAGCCCAGGGCAACCAGTCGGCCAGCAACGCGGGCCGCTGACGGTATTCGGCAAGGTTCAGCATGGCATCCCCCTATGCGTCCAGCAGTGGCTTGTGGTTGATGTGCCGGGCGAAGACCTGCATGAACTGCGGATCGACACGCGCACCCCAGACCGCCAGCGAATGGCCGACGATCCACAGCACCACGCCGGGAATCCACAGTTGCAGGCCCAGCCCGACGGCGGCGGCCAGCGTGCCATTGGCAATCGCCACGGTGCGCGGCGCGCCGCCCAGCAGGATCGGTTCGGTCAGCGAGCGGTGCAGCGGCACCTCAAAGCCCGGAAGATCGGTGGCCGTGCTCATACAACGGCCCCGCCGGAGAAGCTGAAGAACGACAGGAAGAAGCTGGAAGCCGCAAAGGCAATGGACAGACCGAAGACGATCTGGATCAGCTTGCGGAAACCGCCACTGGTATCGCCAAAGGCCAGCGCCAGACCCGTCGCAATAATGATGATGACCGCGACGATGCGGGCCACCGGCCCCTGGATGGATTCGAGGATGGATTGCAGCGGGCCTTCCCACGGCATCGAGGAACCGGCGGCCTGCGCGGTTCCGGCCAGGAACAGCAGCAGCGCGGCCAGCAGCAGCCCTTGCCCTGCAGGGCGGGCCAGGCTGCGCAGTCGTGCCAGGCTGGACAGGCGGAGAAGCGGATTTACAGAAAAGCGGAAAGCAGGAACGTGCATCTGCGTCATGGCAGTTCTCCAGGTTGGTCAAGGGACGGGGAAGTCGCAGCGGCATCGGCTGCAAGAGGAACCGGCGTCAGCTCGGGAAACGGCGTTTCCAGCGCATCCGCCAGGCGGTAGCCCACGCCGTCGAAACCGACGACGCGGGAAATGGTTTCGACGTGGCGCTTGCGACCGCGGCCTGCGATGTGGATCACGACATTGACCGCCTCGGCGATCAGGGCGCGGGGCGGATTCACCGCCACTTCGAGGATCAGTTGCTCCAGGCGCAGCAGTGCGCCCAACGCGGAGCCGGCATGAATGGTGGCGATGCCACCGGGGTGCCCGGTGCCCCAGACCTTCACAAGATCCAGCGCTTCGCCGCCGCGCACTTCGCCCACGATCACGCGATCCGGGCGCAGCCGCATCGTGGTGCGCACCAACTCCTGCATCGACACCACGCCCGCACGGGTGCGCAGCGGCACATGGTCACGGGCTGCGCATTGCAGTTCGATGGTGTCTTCGAGCACCAGCACGCGGTCGCCGGTGACGGCGATCTCGGCCAGCAAGGCATTGGCCAGCGTGGTCTTGCCTGTACTGGTGCCTCCGGCGATCAGGATGTTGTGCCGCTCGCGCACGGCATGACGCAGAAACTCGGCCTGCCCAGCGGTCAGGATGCCATCGGCCACATAGCGATCCAGACCGATGATGCTCACGGCACGCTTGCGTAGCGCAAAGGCTGGGCCGGGTGCGACGGGCGGCAAGATGCCCTCAAAGCGCTCGCCGGTTTCTGGCAGTTCGGCAGTCAAGAGCGGCTGGCCGCAATGCACCTCCGCTCCAACATGGGCAGCGACCAGGCGGATGATGCGTTCGCCATCAGCCTCAGGTAGTTCGACGCCCAGCGGCGCACGGCCAGACGACAGCCGATCCACCCACAATGTCCGGTCGGGGTTGAGCATCACTTCCACCACGTCCGGGTCTTCCAGCGCAGCAGCGATCACCGGCCCCATCGCCGTGCGCAGCATCTGGATGCGGCGATCCTGGGACGCCGCAGCGGATGAGCGCGGTTCGGGCGGGAGCTGTGGAACGGCACTCATGAGGCACGCTCCGCAGTGCGTTCATGGGCGGCAGCCATCGCCGCCGCGTCATCCATGCGCATGGGGTCAGAATGCAGTTCTTCCACCACATCGCGTACCAGGCTGCGGCCCCGCAGCAGGTGGCGGCCCAACTGTTCGACGAACTGCTCGAAACGCGCCTTGCCCTGGGCACGGGCAGCGTCTTGATGCACCTCGGGTACTGGCGTGCTGACGGTAAGGAAGTAGCGGATGAACAGCGCGAGTGTTTCGATCTGGATGTTATGGTCACGCTCCAAACGCTCGGCCTGCCGTGATAGGCGATCCAGTCGTTTGGCGATGGCTGCCTCGCGCTGGTCGCCCGCGTCCGGTGACAGCCATGACGCCAGCGCCGCTGCGACGATGGACGATTTGGATACGCCTTTCTTGGCGGCCAGTTCGTCGAGGCGCTTGGCATGCTCGCGCTGAATGAACAGATTGAGTCGGTATTGGCTCATAGGTCGATTCCGTCGTTGCGGTCGAGGGATGCCAGTCGCGCCGTGCGTTGCATGGCGGGGTCGAGCTGGCTAGGAAGCGGCAACGGGTCGTCGTCATCGAGCAGCGACAGGTCGCTGGCCGTGTATTCCGGCCCGGGGTCATAGGCGACGGTTTCCGACAGTTCGGGCTGACGGCGTGGGCCGCCGTCATCGGTCTGACCCAAGTTCTCCAGGTCATCAGCGGATGCCGTAGCGGGTACGGGCGGAATCGCCAGCCCGCTCCAGTCGTCAGGGCGCGCAGGCGGCACATCCGCAGAGCGGCCTGCCGTCACCGCAGGCGGAGGCAATACCCGTTGCTTGAAATTGGCGTCGGCGAAATAGCGCAGCTTCTTCGCCTTGATCGGCGCGACGCTGGACACCATCACCACGGCCTCATCGGGCGGAAGCTGCATCACTTCGCCCGGCGTCAGCAGCGGCCGCGCCGTCTCCTGCCGCGACACCATCAGATGCCCCAGCCACGGTGCAAGACGGTGGCCTGCGTAGTTGCGCTGGGCGCGCAGCTCGGTGGCAGTGCCGAGGGTTTCAGAGATGCGTTTGGCGGTGCGCTCGTCGTTCGTGGCGAACGTCACGCGCACATGGCAGTTGTCGAGGATGGAATGGTTCTGCCCATACGCCTTGTCGATCTGGTTGAGCGACTGTGCGATGAGGAAACTGCGGATGCCGTAGCCCGCCATGAAGGCCAGCGCCGTCTCGAAGAAGTCCAGGCGGCCCAGCGCCGGGAACTCATCGAGCATCAGCAGCAGCTTGTGGCGGCGTTGGATGCCGTCACTGCCATCCAGCGATTCGGTGAGCCGTCGGCCGATCTGGTTGAGGATCAGCCGGATCAGCGGTTTGGTACGGCTGATGTCGGACGGCGGCACCACCAGATAGAGCGATACGGGGTGCTCGGCGGAAATCAGGTCGGCGATGCGCCAGTCGCAGCGCGAGGTGACTTCGGCCACCGTGGGGTCGCGGTACAGCCCCAGGAATGACATGGCGGTGGAGAGCACGCCCGACCGCTCGTTGTCCGACTTGTTGAGCACTTCGCGGGCAGCGGATGCAACGACGGGATGCTGCGTATCGCCAAGGTGCTTGGTCGTCATCATCCAGTGCAAGGTCAGCTCGAACGGGCTGGCCGGATCGGACAGGAAGTTGGCGACGCCACGCAGCGTCTTGTCTTCCCCCGCGTAAAGCACATGCAGGATGGCGCCGACCAGTAGCGCGTGACTGGTTTTCTCCCAATGGTTGCGCTTCTCCAGTGCGCCTTCGGGATCGACCAGGATGTCGGCGATGTTTTGCACGTCGCGTACTTCGTGCGCGCCACGCCTCACTTCCAGCAGCGGGTTGTAGGCTGCCGAACTGGCATCGGTCGGGTTGAACAGTAGGCAGTGCGAGAAACGCGAGCGCCAGCCTGCGGTGATCTGCCAGTTCTCGCCTTTGATGTCGTGGATGACGGCGGACGCGGGCCAGGAAAGCAGCGTCGGCACCACCATGCCCACGCCCTTGCCGGAGCGCGTCGGCGCAAAGGTCAGGACGTGTTCCGGCCCTTCGTGCCGCAGGTATTGGCCATCATGTTGGCCGAGAAAGACCCCAGCGGGCTGCGTCAGCCCGGCCTTGCGAATGTCGGCAGCATCGGCCCAGCGGGCAGACCCGTAGGTCGTCACCTTGCTCGCCTGGCGCGAGCGCCACACCGACATAGCGATGGCGACCGCCACGGCTAGCAAGCCGCTGCTTGCCGCGATCATGCCGCCGGTATCGAACACCTGCGGCGCGTAGGCATCGAAGAAGAACCACCACTCGAACAACTTCCAAGGGTAATAGACCGGCGTGCCGTGGAAGTCGAACCAGGGCGAGCCAAGGCGTAGCTGGTAGCCCAATGCAGCGGCTGTCCACTGCGTGCCACCCCACACACCGGCGATCACGATGCCGAAGACGGCGGCGATCTGCCCGAACAACACGCCCTGAGCCTGCATACCCTGACCTCCGATTTTTCCTGCGCTGCTTCCCCGTGGAAAACGCGGCACAAAGGCGTGCCACAGGCGTCAGGATCGGTGCCGGTTCAGTGCCGGTCAAAGACCGTTATCGGCAGCAAGGTGATGCAAAAAGCATGGTTTCATGCAGAGACGAAACCAGTAAAAACGTCGCAGGCGTGGGCGCGCTGCAGCGTATTGAGAAAGAAAACGAGGATTTTTGGCAAACCGCCAACGATCAGAACTTGGGCGGCATTTCCGGTGGTGTGTAAGGCACCTTGCCATCGCCGAAGAACCTCTTGTTCATCGCCTCTGCCACCCGGTTACACAGCACGTCACCCATCGTCGGGCGCTCGGTCTTGCACTGGCGGCGCAGTTCCTTCAAGCGTGCGGGGTCAGCGGCCAAACTTTGCACGGTCGGGACGTTCGCCCCCTGCCCCTGCGGCTCGGACGGGCCGCAAGCCGTGAGCGCAGCAACCAACAGGAATGGAGCAATCAGCCTCATGGTCATGGTTCGGTTTCCTCCTGGGGATCGGGTTCCAGGGCGCACGTGGTTCTACTGCCCTCCGGTGATTCGATGACCTGTACACGTCCGATGAAGCGCGTCAGGACGTCCGAGGATTTACCCTCCCTATGGAGCACATAGGTCGTCAGCAAGGCGGCGCGGCCCGCTAAGGGCCGCGCAACCACGCCCGGCTCACGACAACCCAGGATGTGCGGCGCTCCGGCCAGCCCCAGCGCAAAGCCTGCTGCGACCAGTACCATCATCAGATCAAACGATGCCACACGTTCAGCAATCAGTGGCTCCATGTCAGCACGTCGCAGGACGCGCTCGACCTGGCGCGCGTGGCCTTCGCACACCTGTGGATCGCATAACACCAGCGGATAGCGCAGCAGTTCTTCTAGTGGGATGCGCTTGTGCCTGAGCAGTGGGTGACGTGCAGGCACCGCCACCATCAACGCATTGCTCCAGACCTCCTTGGCCACGATGCCATCACCGACTTCGTCAGACTGAGCAAAACCTACGTCGTACAGATCATCATGCAGCCCCTTGACCTGCTGCGCTAGGGGAACCTCGAACAGGCGGATCTCGACTTCGGGCTCCTCCTGCCGGCACATCGCCAACAAGGTTGGCAGGCGTGAGGGCGTGATGCCATCTGACAATGCGATGCGCAACTGCGCTCGGAAGCCGTTAGCTGCCGCCTTGACACTATCGCGCGCCTGCTGCAAGGAGGTAAAGATGCGCGGCACGTGTTCCAGGAATAGCTTGCCCGCCCGCGTTAGTCGCGTGCTGCGACTGGTGCGTACGAATAACTGTTCGCCTAGCTCTTCTTCCAGCTCCTTGATGGTGCGCGACAGCGGTGATTGCTCAATGTGCAACCGCTCGGCAGCCCGAGCGAAATGAAGCTCTTCAGCAACTGCCAGAAAACATCGGAGGTGACGTAATTCCATCAAAAAATTCCCTTTTACTGCGACTCAATCCTTCAGGAATACATAGTGAGAGGTCGGTACTGACCTGACCACCACGGGACCCTAGGTTGAGCCGCAGTGCGTGAACAATCAGCGGGCCGCGCGCCTTGTTTGGCGCTCCCAACAAGGTCCATATCGCGTTTGCGAAAAGTGTCTGTCCGGTATCAGTGGAGCAGCAGCAGAGGAAGTTTGGCCCAGCGCAGCATGCTGGTCGTCGTGCTACCAACCAGAAACTGGCGAATCCGTGAGTGGCCATATGCCCCCATTGCGAGAAGGCTAATCGCGTGTTCCTGGCAGTAGGCTTTCAGCACATCCTCGACATCGCCCTGGCTGATTGTTGCGTGGGTCGTGTAGCCAGCCCGCTGCAACTCGTCAGCCGCCCATTCAAGTTGCGCCTGATGGTCCACTGATGACTCGACAACCATCAGAAGATGGCAGTGGAGACCGTTGAGTAGTGGGCTCCGTACTAGGTGCTCAACCACACGACGGCCGTTAGCGCTACCGTCGAAAGCAACCAGAAAGCGTTGCGGTTTTACGAACTCTGCGGGTATTACAAGCACCGGACACTGCAGAGTGCGTATAACGCTCTCGACATTGCCGCCGATGTGATGGAGATTACTTTGGCCATGCTCGCCCTGGCGGCCGATGACCAGCAGACGGATATCGTCCTCCATTGCCTTGAGGGTATCGATCAAGTTGCCATGGCGTTGCAGCAAATTAGGATTTACAACCCCAAGTTGGCCTAAGCAGCGAGTAGCCGCTTCAAGCAGGCGTTGGCCGTGTTCGCGCGCCAAACGGCCGCGTTTCTCGTCCAATTCCGCTAGTTCTTGAAGTAGATTTTCGCGACTGTCGAGCCCTATGTTGCCAGTTAAATCGGAGGACACCTGGGACGCTTGTTCTAGAACATGCAGTAAGGTCAGGGGAGCAGCAAGGCGCAAGCTGGCCCAAGCGGAGTAGTCGCATATCGCAATTGTCGAACGCGAACCGTCGATGCAAGAAACGATTGTTTTCATAAGAGTTCCTCTTAGCCTCCATATGGCACGGAGCGCATGGGTGGTAGGGGCCACTTCATACGGAGCAGCCCATCAAAAGTCGGCAGGGTTTAATGCGCCATCAACTTGTCTAGGGCATCGGGCTTATCGTGCACGCCGAAGCGGTCGACGATGGTGGCGCTGGCCTCGTTCAATCCAAGTACTTCGACCTCGGTACCTTCTCGACGGAATTTGATGACCACTTTGTCCAGTGCAGCGACGGCCGTGATATCCCAAAAGTGCGCATGCGTTAGATCAATCGTGACCCTCTCAAGCGCCTCCTTGAAATCAAACGCTGCCATGAACTTGTCTGCCGAGCTGAAGAACACCTGGCCGGAGACTTTATAGCTGCGGAGTTTGCCGGCTGCATCCAGCGAAGAACGGATGCTCATGTAATGGCTGACCTTATTGGCAAAGAACATACCGGCCAGCAGCACGCCAGCCAGCACACCGAAGGCTAGGTTGTGAGTAGCTACGACAACCACAACAGTGACAACCATGACGATATTCGTCGACAACGGGTGCTTCTTGAGGTGGCGCAGCGAATCCCAACTGAATGTGCCGATAGACACCATGATCATGACTGCCACCAGCGCTGCCATCGGAATTTGCTTCAACCAGTCACCTAGGAAGACAACCATCAGCAATAGGAATACGCCCGCGGCCAGAGACGACAAACGGGAGCGACCGCCTGATTTCACGTTGATGATCGATTGACCAATCATTGCGCAGCCAGCCATGCCGCCAAGCAGGCCTGAGGCGATATTCGCAATTCCTTGTCCCTTGCACTCACGGTTCTTGTCGCTGGGAGTGTCGGTCAAATCATCGACAATGGTCGCCGTCATCATCGACTCCAGCAGACCGACCACGGCCAGCGCCGCCGAATAGGGGAATATGATCGCCAACGTTTCGAAAGTCAGTGGCACGTCAGGCCATAGGAAGACTGGCAGCGTATCCGGCAGTTGCCCCATATCACCGACCGTGCGGATATCCAACCCAACCGATATAGCAACCACGGTCAGCACAGTGATGCACACCAGCGGCGATGGAATCAGCTTGCCGATCTTGGGGACATAGGGAAACAGGTAGATGATGCCGAGACCTGCAGCTGTCATGGCATAGACGTGCCAAGTTACATTGGTCAGTTCGGGAAGCTGAGCCATGAAAATCAGGATTGCCAACGCGTTTACGAAGCCGGTCACCACCGAGCGCGAGACGAAACGCATAAGTGCGCCCAGCTTGAGCCAGCCCGCGCATATTTGAATGAGGCCAGTGAGAACTGTCGCGGCCAGCAGATACTGAAGACCGTGTTCTTTAACCAGCGTCACCATCAGCAATGCCATAGCGCCCGTGGCGGCCGAAATCATGCCAGGGCGCCCACCTGCAAAGGCGATTACGAAGGAGATGCAGAACGAACCGTAGAGCCCTACTTTAGGGTCTACGCCTGCAATGATTGAAAAGGCAATTGCCTCAGGGATGAGTGCCAACGCGACAACAACGCCAGCGAGTAAGTCTTGCCGGACGTTGTACAGCCAATTCTGGCGCAAAATTTTTATCATTAGTCTATTCCAGGGCGTGCTCAAGCACAGGCTGAAATAGACATAGAGGCGAAACTTATTTCGCTCACGAAATAAGTAACTCAACCCCAGAGAAGGGTTGACGAATCACGACCAGTCGAATAGGCAGCCTCGTGCGAGCGAAGATTGATTTAAGAAAAGGCTCGCTTCGAGACTGATAACTACACTGGTAAAAACTCCGGGTTGACTGGACGTGGGTCAATTTTTTGCTTAGAGATTGTAACCAACTTCCTGCATAGACGCAAGCTGCTACATATATACGAAATGAGCTCCAACAGAGCGGTGCCCTGTGTCAGTCTAGATAAGATGACCACGCTGCCTCTCAATCTCCCACGACACTCCACCACCTCTCATCGTCGCGGCAAGTTGCTGTCCCTGGCGCTGTCCGATCACTGGCCGCCACGGCACCAGACTGAATCCCATACCGTCTTCGAGCATCGCATACCGCCCGCTGACGAGCATGACCGAGCGCCGATAAATGCCCGCGACACGCTGCCCGTCCGTGACAGGGCGATGCTCCAGGCCGGTTTCGACAGCAATGTCACTGGCGGCCTGAGCAAGTTCCCGATTGCGTAGCGTGCCCAGCAAGTTGCGCGCCAAGATCACACGATGCCCGCGTCGCCGAGCCAACCCCTGTTCTTCGAGGAAATCGGCACGCTGTTGTAAGGCTTGTTTTGCTTCGCCCCCAAACCCTAGGTCGCCCAGCTCGCGGCCGCCGCTGATCAACTGCTGATCCAGCCAAGTCGCCCCGATCACGCGGGCCTGGCGCTCGATGGGTAGGTGCGATTTCAACTCCACAGCCACGCCGCCCAGCCGTTGCGCGTCGTGCTGGCGGCCACGCTCGGCTAGGTCGTCCGGCACCATCCATAAGCCATCGGCCACGCGCTCCACGATGCCGGCCCGGCGCAGGGCTTCCAGCCGGCGAACATGGACCGCAACGACTTCCAGCGGGTTGCGGCCGGACTTGGCACGGCCTTGCTCGATCGCCAAGTGATGATCGGCGCGGTACCGGCCGTCGCTCGCCAGCGCGGCGATGTTTTTGTCAGCCGTCCGCATCTCGGCGGAACCACGCACCTCCACCACCGCACCTGTAGGGTAGTTCGTCAGCTCGTCCCGGGCGCTCAAGGTGAGGTAGTGGGCCTTGCCGTCCGCGCCGTCGATGACCAAATAGCCATGGCCGTGCAGTTCGTCGACGAGCCCCTTGGCAGCGACGCGACCGACGATGGTGCGGCCATCCTCGGCCTGCTCGAACACCGCCAGCTCGCGCGGCTGTCCGCTCATTGCCCGCTGCATCGTTCGGATAATGTCGCCACGCTCGCCTAGAGCACGCAGGGTCTTTTTCGCGTCGGCATGGATGGCCCAGGTGCCGGGCTGCACCTCGTCGGCCAGGCCCAGGCGCTGCAAGCGCTGCAACCGGCCGATCAGCAGCAGGCGCTGGCGTTGCAGCCGGGGTTCGTTGAAGCGTTCAATCTGCACTCGGCGATCCTCGCCGGCCTCACGCTGCAACGTGCGATCCAGGCTCGTCCACCGCTCTTGCTCCACTTCGCGCTGCAAGGTCTGCTGGATCTCCAGTTCAGTGCGCGGCCCCAGCCATTCCGTCGCCAACTCGGCTGCCCTGTGGCGGAAGCCGTGGGCGATGTAGTCGCCGGCGATGATGAGGTCTTTGCCGGCATCGTCGCGTCCGCGCACGATCAGGTGGGTGTGCGGGTTATCGGTGTTCCAGTGATCAACGGCCACCCAGTCCAATCGAGTGCCCAGATCAGCCTCCATGCGGTTCATCAGGTGTCGGGTATAGGTGCGCAGGTCGTCCAGTTCGGCCCCGTCTTCCGGGGAAACGATAAAGCGGAAATGGTGCCGGTTGTCGGTCGCCCGCTCCTTGAAGGCGTCGAGGTCAGCCTCGTCGGTCTGCGGCCCGTAGGCCCGGCCCGGCTTGCCATCCCGGCCCGCGCCGTCGCGCTCGATGTAGCGCAGGTGCTTGGCGAGCGACTGCGAGCTGGCCCGTTGCTGATTTACCAGCAGCGTCTTGATGGTCACGCGCCGCGACAGGGGCGTCAGCTTCGCCCCGGCGAAGCGCGCTGCCGTATGGCCGCGCCCCAGGCGCGAACCAGGCCGCTGGCCGGCGTGCTGGCCGTTGCCACCAGTGGTACCAGGACGGCGCATCGCCGACTTGCCGCCGCTGGCCTTGCCAGCCTGCTTGAGCACCTTGGTAACGAAACTCTGGCTCTGGCCCTTACCCCGGTTCTTTGGGGCGCTCGGACGCACCCGGAAATCATCGTCGCGGCGGTCGGTCATAGCTGCGCTCACTGCAAGCTCTGGCGTGTCCAGGCGTGCGGAGCACGCAGACATGCCTGCATTGGCGCGGGCCTCGCGCCCCACGCAGCACGGCGGCGAAGCCGCTCCGTGCTGCGCCACCCCCACGTGCAGACTTGCTTTCGACGCGGCCCGGTGCCGCGTCCTTTTGTCTTGCCTTCCGCCTTTGCCCCTCGCTGTCGCTCAGGGCATCGGCGGCCCGGCGGTGCTGCACTGCTTGCAGCCCGCCCGCCGGCGAACGCGCCGATGGCCGCAGGCCAGGCACGTTCGAGGCAAGACGCCTGCACGCTGGACGGCTGCGCCGGATGTTGCGCGTCGTGCGGTGCGGATGCGCTCGCACGACACGCGCGACGACACGGCGACGGCCTGCAAGATGACATGCCCGATGGCACGATGAGATGCACGGTAACGTGCAGCGAATCGGAGGCCATCATGGGCGTGTCTCCAGCCAGACCGGATGCGCAATGCCGATCACGGCGGTCGCGCTGACCGGGCCGAAATACCGGCTGTCGAACGATGCAGGATTCGTCACGCTCAGCAGGAACAGCTCGCCTGGTTCTAGACGGCGGCAAAGCTGCCAGGATGGCAACGGTCGGCCAAGCCGATCGGCGGGCAGCACGGCGGCCATCGGCACGCCGTCGATGAGTACCTGACCGGCGACGATGCAAATGTGTTGTGGTGCGACAGCGCCCACACGTTTGAGCAGAGGAATGTGGGCTGGCAGGTAGCCACGCTGCGCAGCGAGTGTGGCAGCTTCAGCAGGCAATCGGGTCAGGACGATGCTGTCCACGGACAAGGGACGTGGCAGCGAGCCGGTGTCGTGGCGCAGCGGATCGACGCGATACCAGCCGACCGGAACACTGTCGGACGGGTTGTAGATCAGGCGCGGCAGCGGCTGCACGAAAGCCGCCCAGGCCAGCGCAGCGAGGCCGACGACGGCGAAGCCCGCCAGCAGGATGCGAGCGCGCAGGCGCGAGCGAGGATGCGGCGCGGCTTCGGGCGTGCGCGCGGCGGTGGAATGAGCGGTCATGGCAGCGCCCTCCCGGCCAGCCAGGCGGCGTGCCGCTCGGCGGTGTATTCGGGCAGCGGCAAATGCGCGGCGAGCCTGTTGGCGAGCGTGCGCCAGTACGCGGGCGACACGTCGATGGCAGCGATACCCAGCGCCTCGATGCCGTCGATGCGTTCCAGCACGGCGCGCACACTGGCGTCACCTTCGGCATGCAGCAGCAGGCACGCGCCTGGCTGCACGCCGGGGATGCGCTGCACGGCATCAAGCGGTGTAGCAGCCTGCATCACCATGAGCTGCCAGCGGATCGTGCCGTAGTCGTTGGCCTGCCAACGAACGCGGCAGAGGATTGCACCCGGCAAGAACATGGCACAGCGCCGCCAGCGATCGAGCTGGAGCGTGCGCGCTGGTTCGCCGAAGCGCAGGTAGAGCTTGAAACGCGGTTCGATGTAGGCGAGCGATACGCGCATCAACGGCGCGCTGCTAGGCTGGCTGGACGGTGCAGCGTGCACAGCCGTGATCGCGATGGCGGGCGGTGCGGTAGCAGACAATGCGGATGTGGTCATGGCGTGTTCTCCCTGCGGTGTTCTGGAAACTCGCGCTCCAGCAAACCGCGCAGCAGGTCGGCCACGGTCACGCCTTGCGTGAAGGCCGACACCTTGATACGTGCCCGCATGGCAGGCGTGATGTCGAGGGTCAGGCGCGCGGTGTAGAGGTCGCACTTGTTGAGCGCATCGGCGTCGCCTTGGCGAATCCACGCCTCGGCGTGCGGATTGGCGGGCGGACGCGCGCCGATGCCGACCCGCTTGGCCGGGCGTTTGCCGTTGGGTGGGTTGCTGTTGTCGCTCATGACGGCCACCGCAGCAGCTCATCGACCAGCGCGGTGATTTCCTGCGCTGCAGCGCTATCGGGAGCCGTCTCCCGCACCAATCGCCCCGCAGTCACGCTATCGGCAAAGACGATGCGCTGACGCACCTCGCTGCGCAGCGCTGGCAACGGCTGTTCGGCCAAGGCTTGCCGTGCTTCGCGCCCGATCACCGTGGTACTGACGCGCCGGTTGATGACGAAGGCCGCGCGCAGCGCAGGCCGGAACACCTGCGCCTCGCGGATCAACGCCACCATCTCGGCACTGGCCCACAGGTCGTAGGGGCTGGGCTGCACCGGGATCAGCACCCGTTCGGCCGCCAGCAGCGCGGAGCGCGCCAAGGCGGCAATCCTGGGCGGCCCGTCGATGATGACGTGATCGGCGCGGCGGGCCAGCTCTGGTGCTTCCTGGTGCAGCGTCTCGCGTGCAAGGCCCACGGCGCTGAACAGCCGGGGTAAGCCTTGCTGGCTTCTGCGCTGCGTCCAGTCCAGCGAGGAACCCTGCGGGTCGGCGTCCAGCAGCACGACGTGCTGACCACGCATCGCCAGCTCGCCCGCGATGTGGGTGGCGAGCGTGGTCTTGCCGACACCGCCTTTCTGGTTGAGCAAGGCGACGATCATGGCGCGGCCCTCCAGCTTGGAAGGCCGGACTGTTTTTGCCGTGCCGAACGGGGTGGTTTGTGCGGCTTTTCCTGGCTGGTTTTTCGGCCTGCGGTAGTTGTCCACCGCAATGCTGCTTCTCTACCAATAGTTAGAGAATTTAAGTTAGTAATGTTAGAGGGATCGCAAACCCGCGCCGTTACTGGCTTTCCGGCGTTTTCGTACTCCTGATAGCACGATAGGCGTACTCCTGATAGCACGACACCTCTTACTCCTGATAGCACGACCCCATCCACAGCTTGTCCCGCTGTTATCCCCGTGCCGTCTGCGGCACGGGCCGAAAGGTCAGCAATTCCATGTCGTCCTCGGGAATCCGCACGATGCCCAGCTCGTATCCCGGCAGCGATTGCCGGGTGACCAGCGCCCGCAGGTCGTAGGCGAAATCCGAAAACCGAGTGCTGCTGCCCGACTTGCGGTGCAGATGCCGGAAGTCGAACTGCCAGCCATATTCCTGCCTGCCGCCATGCTTGCGCACCAGGCGGTACAGCCAGCGCTCGATGCCGCCCGTGAGTCGGAAGTACGTCGGGTCGATGGTCAGCACCAGGGCGGCGTCCAGCACGCCCGCATAGAACCAGTCCGGCAGGATCAGCTCGATGCCCAACGGCGTGCCGTTGGCATCGGCCAGCTCCTTCCACTCGTTGATCCACGAAAAGCGGTGCAAGCGCCTTCCCGTCGTTTCGCGGATGGACGTGGCTACCGTGGTCGATTGCAGTCGGTCGAGCGCGGCCTTGAGACGCTGGTAGTCGCGCAGCGACTTGCCGCGCCCGATGAAGCGCAGGATCTCGTAGGGCGTGGCCTGCATCCGCCGGGACGGCTGGATGCCCGCGTCCTTGGCTTCGACGATCTGGCTGGCCGCCCAGATCAGGATGTCGGCATCCCAGATGGTGGCAATACCATGCTCCTGCGTGCCTTCCACGCGGATGGTGATGTTGCCGCTGCGGAAGTCGATCGGCGCGGTGCGCCGCGACTTCGCCAGCGAGAAGAACGGATAGGCCATCAAGTCCTGGGCATCGCGCGGTGCCATGTCCTCGCCCGGCAGTGCTCGGAACAGGTCGAGCTGTTCGCGCTGCTGCAAGGCGTGCCCTGGTGGGCGGGACATGGCGATGGACACCGGCGATGCGCCGATCAGCGCGCACGACTGTCAGCCGAGTGGTGCTCGGCATATTCAGGATCGGAAGTGGTCTCGAAGCTGCGCGTTTCCGCCCAGGCATCGAGGTCGGCCACGGCGTACATGACGCGGCGACCGAACTTTCGAAACTTCGGGCCACCACCGATGACGCGCTGTTTCTCCAGCGTGCGCGGTGACAGGCGCAGGTAATCGGCGGCCTCATCGTTGGTGAGATAGCGTTGGGGTTGTGCGGGTGTGGCAACGGGAGCGGCGGCAGGCCGCAAGGGAGCAGGTCGCATGGGATGGTCCTCCATCAAGCCCGGCCACACAGCGCAGCCGGATAGAGGCAGTCTCAAGAAACTTGGGACTCTTGCTCAGGGACGTTCTGCAGGGGATGCGAAACGTCCCCCCTCATGCGAAGTGACAGCCGGAAGCTGTGCCAGACGGCGATAGCCGCCGCGCATCAGCCTATCGCCTCGGCGTACCAGTCGCCGCACGCGGGCGCGCAAAGCACTGTCGGCGTGCCAGTCGGCGGTAACGGCACCCACACCAAACAGCCCTTCGGCGACTTCGCGCAAGGACGCGCCCGCCAGGGTCGCGTCCAGCGCCTGAAGCGTGTGCAGTTCCAGCAATGCGGACAGCGGCGGACGCGGCCGGACGGTCGCCGCAGGTACGGCGCCGGCGGCCACGGCGATCTTGTTCAATTCGCTCGCCAGGGCCGCATAGCGTTCGCAAGGCGCGGCGCAGGCCCGGATGGCATAGACGTAAGCCATGCCATCGGCCAAGTCTGGCGCGAGCACGAAACGCAGGCAGCAGCCGGGCCAGCGCGCCACCAGCACCAGGCGCTTGCCGTCATGGATCAGATGTTTGTGGCCCGGCAGCTTCCAGAACTCAAAACACAGCGCATCGGGCGGCGGATCTGCATCCGGGTAGAGCTGCACCACGGCATCGTGATCGGGAAACCAGGCCGGGTGCGCGTCCCGCGCATCCAAGGCGTGATCTTCCAGCAAGCGCAGCCCCCAGCTCTTGGCAGCATCCGGTTGGCGACGACGGCGCAGCCAGTCGCGCCGGTAGTCAGGATGGCGGCGCAGGTACTCCCAGGCCAGCGCCGGGCCATCGAGGTGCAGAACGTAGAGATATGCCGCCGTGGCATACCACGGCTCGGCACTGCGATCAGCCATAAGGCAACCTCCCTGTGCTGGGGATGCGTCGCCACAGCGAAACGGCGTGCTACGAGGCCATCGTCAAAACGTCATGGGTGAAGCGTAAACTGGCAGTGTCAAGACCGATGAACTCCGATGCGCTGCTGAAATCGTCCGAGTGCGACGGCGGCAATGCACTCCAATGGCATGCCGCGTCGGTCAGCTTGCCGCAGCCCGCGCCAGGCATCATGACCGTTTCGATCTGGCACGCACCGCTACGGTGCAACACTGCCGATTCAGACCGAACGGGTCACAGACCAGACCGAAATAGACACAATGCGCCTCGCTTCGCGGTGGCATTCAATCGTTTATCGAGCCGTTGTCTTCGGCCAGTCGCAGGTATTCCGACAGCCGCCGCACTGGCTGGAAATAGCGATCCCGTATCACGGGCTGCTGACGCGGCCCGACGATGGCGGCTAGGTCGGCCAGCTTCACCGTTCCCAGCGCAGGCATGCCAATCCCCAAGTCGATCAGGCCGTGGGCAGTATCGCCATTGGCTGGGTCGAGCGAGGCTAGCAGCCAGGTAGCGTGAGCATCTGGCGTGAACAGGCGCACCACGGGCAGGGGGTCGGTGTCCTGCCCGGCAGCGCGGGCCTGGCCGTTGGACAGCAGGCGCGTGCGCTCGTCGGCGGTGATGAGCGGAGTCATGGCTGTACGTCCACAGACTCGCAGAGCAGCAGAGGCACTTTCACGCCTTCCAACGAAAGCACCAAGGCGCAACCCCACGTATCCGCAGAGACGTAGAAGCACGAAGGCACATGCACGGAAGTCAGGAAAGACACGGATCAGGCTCTCCGCTTTTGAAGA
This sequence comes from Pseudomonas sp. AO-1, assembly GCF_019775695.1. Lineage (NCBI taxonomy): Bacteria > Pseudomonadati > Pseudomonadota > Gammaproteobacteria > Pseudomonadales > Pseudomonadaceae > Pseudomonas > Pseudomonas sp. AO-1. The sequence goes on along the minus strand of NZ_CP079949.1, from coordinate 19,939 downwards.
AAGCCGCAAATGCGGATTTCAGTAAAGGCACAAAAACAGGTGAGATTGGATGAATGAGTTAAATATAACGTGGTTTTAATTGTGCTGCGAATCGACGCTTCTGTCTATGCAGAAGCGAACCGTCCAGCGCGGCCGACCGGCCGGCTCCACCACCTTCGACGCCGAGCTGGCCCAGGCCTTCGGCGCGGCGGTGCGCGCACTGCGGGTCGAGCAAGGCGTGGCGCAGGAAACCTTGGCACATCAAGCCGGTATCGAGCGTTCTCACATGGGCAAGATTGAGCGCGGCGAACACATGCCCACGCTGGCGATTATTTTCAAGATCGCGCGTGCGCTGGGGCTCAGCGTCGCCCACTTGATGGGGGCCGTTGAAGAAGTCCTGGGCGAAGTGCCTAATTGACTCTGCATCGCATAGCTTCGCTTGGCGTGGTGCAACTTTGGAAAGGAACTCAATGGCGAAGACATGCATCGTGTGCGGACAGGCCGCAGGCTCTGGGGAGCACGTTTTTCCGGCGTCTCTTGGAGGCCGGCGGGTCAACTCTGGCATCTATTGCCCCAAGCACGACAACAGCTATTCGGGTCTCGTCAATGAGATTGCCGAGCAGCTCGACTTCCTCAATGCATACTTGGGCGTTCGGCCGGATCACTCCAAGCACCCCAAAACTGCCTATGGCGAGCACACGCTGACGGGAGAGACCGTTTCGATCTCTGCCAAGGAGATCAAATTCACGAAGCCCCGCGTCATCTCCCGCACCGCAGTTGGCGAAGGTGAAGAGTTGCATCTGGCATTTCCCAACCAGCAGTCCGTCAAACAGTTCGCAAAAAAGATGGAGGACGATGGACATGAATGGATGCCCTTGTCGAAGCCGTCCACTCGACCGTACATCACGGGTTCCATTCACCATAAGCGCAAATTTGGCGGTGCCTGTGGTCTGGGTGCCATCGCGTACATGACGCAGACATTCTTTGCTCAGGAGTTTCCGGAGGTCGCTCGATCAGGGGCGCTTTCTAACTTCATCGACTACACGCAAGCTATCGCCAAGGTCGCAGCGCTGGGCGGCTGCGAGCAGCGGCCGGAAGAACGCGAGGAACTGATCAAGGCACGCGCAGCAGTGACGGCTGCGCTGGAGCTCTTCGGAGGCATGGCGCCGACCTGGTGGGATTTCAGCCCGCCCGCCGGAGCATGCGCCAACAAGTTTGAATTTGGGCATCGAGTGACGGTTGGTATTGATGGCTTCGACGGCCAAATCTACGGCCGTGTCGCGCTGTTCTCCACTTTAACCTTTGCCGTACACCTGGGCACGGCACCGCAGGGTTCCGCCACGCGAGAAGTGACCGTGGACATTGATCCTCTCGCGGAGCATCCGCCACACGATATCGGCAAACATCAGGTGCTCTCAGCGCTAGGCCGCGTTCAAGTGCCGGAACACTCTACCGAAGGGCTTGCGAATGCGCTCGCCGACGGCACGCAACAGCGTGCATTCGCAAACCTGCTGGAACGCTTGGAAGAACATCAACTCCTCAAACTGGCTCGCACCATGAGTATGGCGCTCGCGCCATGTTCCACCTTGTCGCCATTTGAAGCGCGAACACTGATCGAAAAGGAACTTGACCAACAACCACAGCAAATTTGGCGCTTGGTCACTTTTGTCGTTGAAGGCTTACGGGCGAAAATGGTCAAAGACGGCATGGAAAGCATTACCCCAGTGCTCGATAACCTGATTGCGTATGACGCTCAATCAGCAAGCGGTCTATCGCAGCAGGCCGAGGCCACGTTGGCCCTGGCCAAAGCCGCATTAGTTGCACAGATGGAGCAAGACTGCGCAGCAGGCGGACTCCATGAGGAACGCATTGCGGAACTCATGGGCAGAGGCCCTGGCCTTTATGCCGTGGGGCAGTTGGTGCTGGCCCCTGTCTTGCAGGTGTTTAGTGAATCCGCTCACCCCAATGAAGTGAGCAGGTAAGCCAAGCGCCTCGCCATAGTGGTCGAGGCGCTGAGGTGGTTACGCCGCCTTGGGCTTGCTGCGCGACCAGATCAGGTCGTGTGCGCCGTCCTCGCCTTCGATCAGGCGGGCATAAACCGTTGCAGGGAACGAAGGATCGTCCAGGGTCACGGACACATAAGGGCGTCCGGCCTCGCTGGTCTTTTTCCACGCTGCGCCGATGTCGTGGCTGGCTGCTTGCAGGCGGTAGTCGGGAGCGTTCTCGTTGTCGCCCTTGTCGTTGGGAACCAGCTTGACCTTGACGTTGAGCGTCAGGGTGCGAAGCGAGCCGGTGAAGCCGTCTTTCTCTGCGGTGAAGGTGCCGATATTAGCCATGATGATTTCTCCTTTCGGGTTGAACAAGGTCGCGCCAGTGCGTCCTTGTTGTGATCCGTCCGGTGGGGGATGGGCTGGCCGCACTGCAGATCGGTCTCAACAACGTGGAGAACCTGGAGGCGAAAAGAATTTGTCCCGCGAGGAATGCGCGCAGCGCAGGGGAAATTGTTTTCGCTGCAAGGTTGCGGCCATGAAGCCCAAGGCGCAGCCGCGCCACCCCCAGGATTCACGACAAGACAAGGACGCACGGGCCGCCCGCTCCCGAATGGAAACATGGCCGACTCGGCATCCTCGCATGACAACTTCACCGGCTTGTTCCCTGACGCGGCCAGGTCAATGCCCCAGCAACAAGGTACGAGCGCTCCTGCCACAACTTGCGGCCACATGCTTGATGCGTGGCGTGGAAGCTCCAAATCGAGGCCAGGTGGCGTGTCGGTGAACCGTCCTTCGTGACGTACAGGCAACGAACCGCCAGCGTCGAGCACGGCACGCTTTCGTGCAACCTGCCGCAACAAGCCGGGGCGTAGCGCCACAAGCGCCGCCCATTGCGGCGAGGTGCTGTCGGAATGTCGGCGGCGCGTGCGCCGCTGCACTTGCATGGCTTCAATGGCTTTTGCGCACAAGGCGACTTGTGCGCGGTCCCTTTGCCGCCTGACCGAAGGCGGTAAAGGGGCGTTTTGGCTTTGAGCCTTGAAACCGGGCGCGGCCACCGCCGCGCCCGGATTTTTGGTATTCCCCGCGCCCAAGACGGAACGGCTTGGGCGCGGGGCTGCTCCCTATTCTTTGGTTTCGATGATCCACCACACGGCACGCGGCAGGGCGCGGCCCGTGACGGGGTGCCGGTCGGTCAGGTCGGCGCGGGCTGTCCAGCCGCGAGGCGGGCGGTAGCCGCGCACGTCGCCATCGCCATGCCGACGGCGAGCGCGTACCGTGCCGGGGGCGTAGGTCGCGGCCATGCGTGGGCGGCTCGTGGTGTTGTGGCTCATGGGGGAATCCTCGGCATGAAAGCGCCCCGGCCGGAACCGGGGCGCTATCTGTGTGCGGGGTCAAGCGGCCAGTGCCTCCGCCTGCGTCTGCTCATCCGCCACGGCGGCGACTTCCTCCGGTGCTTCGGCTGCCTCGTCCGTCACCACCTCCTGCACGGTCTGCTGCGTGGCTTCGGCGGCGAAGATGGCAGGCATCCAGCCGGTGCCATCGGCCAGCCGTTCGGCTTCGCTGGCAATGTCGCCTTTTTTCAACTTCGCCAGCCGGGTGACATGCTGCGGTGCGAATTCGCCCACGGCTTCCAGAATCGCGACCTTCGGCACATGCTGGAAATAGCCGTCTGCGGTCGGTTGCCACCATGCCGCCATGTCCAGCGCCACGGCGTGCGCCAGTTCGGCGCCCGGCTGGTGCTGCGTGGCGCGGGGCGTCACCACATCGACCGTCGATGCCACGCATACGGCCAGCAGGCGCACCAGTTCATCCTGCGGCTTCGCCAGCAGTGCGGCGAACAGTTCGGCGCTGTCCTGCGGCAAGGCTTCACCCGCTACTTGTTGCAGTTCGCGCAGTGCCACGGCGGCGGGCGATTCCGGCCAATCCGGGGCCATGCCTTCCAGCCGATCTTGCTGGGTCAGCTTCACACCCAGCGGCAGATCGTGGCCGTAGTGGCTGCCTTGCAAGACAGCCTGCACCATGCCATGCACCAGTGCGGCCAGCGCCACCTGCGGATGCCGGGCCACTTCGATTTGCAGCGCGGCGGTACGGTGGGCGCTCACGCGTTGCGCCAGCCGGGCGGACATGGCGGCGGGCTTAGGGGCGTCGTCGGTTTCCTCGCCGGTGTCGTCGTTCCTGGCTTCGCCCTCGCTGCCGAAACCTTGCCGCAGCCGTTCAAGCGTGCGCAGTGCCTTGGCCTCGGCTTCGCGCAGCAGGCCACGATGAATCACGGCCTCGCCGTTGCGGTCGATGGTGACGATGGCACCGGCGGCAGCTTTGACGGCTTCCCCGTAGTCCTGCAAGCCATCTTCCAGCGCCTGCAACTGTTCGCCCAGGCATTCGCCTTCTTCCTGCAAGGCGTCGGCCTTTTCTTCATCGTCGGCGTCCAGGGCTGCATCCACGGCCTCGGCCAGCGCCTGCATCTTGGTTTGCAGCTTCTCGATGCGTTGGGCTTCACGCTTGTTCGGGCTGCGGCGCTGTCTCGGGGCGCGCTGGAAGGCTTGCAGGTCGGCATGGGTCGTGCCGGGGGTGGCATCCACCCATGCCCAGCCTTCGGCCTTCACCTTGGCGGCAAGGCTGGCCAGCTTGTCCTGCGCCAGTCGTTCCAGCAGCGTGGCATCGGTCAGATACACGCCGCTATCGGCTTCCGCGAACAGATCGCGGCGGGTGCCACCGCCTGCAGCCTCGTAGGTGTCCAGCCCAACGAAGCGCACCAGCGGGTGCCGGTGGGCGTCAATCTCGCGCTCGGTCAGGCGGTCGCGCAGGTTATGTGGGCTGCGCTGCCATGTCGGCGCATCGTAGAACGCGGTTTCCTGCGCGGTGTGATCGTCGGTGATGGCAAGAGCCATCAACTGGTCAAGGCTCACGGCCTCGGCCCGGTAGTCGGCAAGCAGGCGCGGCGACACGTTGGCGAGTTTCAGGCGGCGCTGCACCACCAGCGGCGTGACGCTGAAATCTGCGGCAATGTCCTCGATGGGACGGCCTTCGGCCACCAGCGCGGCAAATGCCTCGAACTGGTCGGCGGGGTGCATGGCTTCACGCTGCACGTTCTCGGTCAGGCTGGCGGTGCGGGCGGTGCCATCGGCCACCAGCAGGCAAGGCACATCCCATTCTTTGCTGATGCGGCGCTTCTTCGCCAGCAGCTTGAGGGCGGCAAGGCGACGGCCTCCGGCCACGACTTCGTAACGCTCACCGTCAGCGGTCGCGGTCACGATCAGGTTTTGCAGCAGGCCGACACGCTGGATGCTGGCGGCGAGTTTGGGAATCGACATGCGCAGGGTCTTGCGCACGTTGCAGCCCGTGGGGCGCGATACCAGCCGCGACAGCGGCACAAGAATCAGATTCTTGCTCGGGTCGGCGGCTTCCAGTAGCACGGCAGGCGAGGCGCTGGCTGCGGCGTGGATGGCTTGGGCTTCGGTGTGGTTGATGGCGTTCATAGTGAAAACTCCTTGCGATGATGGAATGCAGCAGCGAATAACGCGGCAAGGGTTGCTGCCTGCCCCTGCCGCGCAGGGGAATCAGGCTTTCAACTGGCGCAGGCCATCGGCCAGCAGCCACAGGGCGCGATTGAGGCGGATATCAGAATCAATGCCCTGCACCGGGCGGGTCTGCTGGCGGCGTCCGTTGGCGCTGCGCCCATGCAATCCGCCTTTGGTCAGGTTCTCTTGGGTGCGGTTGAACACGCTCCACAAGTCCGGGCGGCGATCGTCGAAACGGCGCGGCATCAGGATTTGCGATTCGGTGATGGGTGTGGGCTTGTCCGGGTCGTCGTACTTGAGCGACAGCGCGGCGCGGGCGAACACTTCGGCCTCGCCTTCGTCCAGTGTGATGGCCTGCATGGATTCGCGGGATTCCAGCGCACGGTCAAAACCGTGCAGTACCTGATAGGCACCTTCGATCACTTGGCCGGCCACGTCGCCCTTATGCGGCACGCGCACATCGGCCACGGTGTCGCCGCAAACAAGGCCATTGCTGCACACGAAACGGAACATCCCGGCCAGCATCTGGTAGCTGCTGGTGCCATCGTGCGAGTTCAGCAGGATGATTTCGTTGGCCTCGCCTCGGGCGTTGATCTGGCTGGCATGGCGCAGCCGAATCATGTGCTTGGTGTAGTCGCGGCGGTCTTCGTGGCGGGTGCGGGTCTGCGTCACCATGAAAGGCTGAAACCCTTCCTTGCGCAGTTCGGTCAGCACCGTGGCGGTGGGGATATAGGCGTAACGCTGGGAACGGCTTTCGTGGGGCGCTTCCGCAAAAATGGACGGGGCCACGCGGTGAATCTGGTCATCGGTCAGCGGGTAATCGCTGCGCAGCGAAGGGGAACGGGAAGCGAAACGGGATGCAAGCATGGTCTTTCTCCTGACGAAAAGGGTTTGCTGTTCAAACCGCACACCGGATTCCTAGATTCGGAGCCCAGCCTTTCGGCTGTTCGGTGCGGTTGGCACGAGGAACCCGGTTGGCCCTGTTGCCACCGTCTTTCCTGAGTTCATCGCCCGCGACGGTCAGGAGCCCACGGACGTGGGCCGTCAAGGAGGAAAGCGTCAGGGTGGTGCGGCCCGCAGGCGCAGCCGAGGACACGGCCTGACGCGCCTTGATGGCACGCGGCCACGGGCTACAGTCGCGAGCAAGGTGATGGAGTCAGGAGAGACGGCTGGACATGGCAACGGCCGCCGCGATGTGCAGACCGCACGCAAGCGCAAGCGCGCAGGCCCGAAGCTGGAAGCCGGGCCGAAGGCGTCAGCCGAGCGAAGCGAGGGAACGATGGAAGCCCGAAGGGGCGAGACGCCGCAGGCGGCTCGATGCGCAGCACGACAGCGCGACCGGCCATGCTTCTGGGCCGGGGACGCCCATGAATCAACGGATCAGCAGGCTTTTTGGCACACTGTGATCAAAGAGTCGTTCTTGCAACTTCAACGGGACATTGACGTTCAGCAGAGGTGGCAGGAAGACACCAATGGCCGCCAGCCCCAGGAAAGGCGCAAACGCGCCCGCCCCTTAACACTAGGTCGAGCGCGCGTTCTAAATGCGCTATACATCCGAAGACGAATCACTCCAGGGACAGCATCGAAACATGACCACCGTCTATATTGATGAAAGCGGCCACAGCGGGGACATGGTCAACAGCGGCAGTGCTTACGACTTCAAGGGCCAGCCCTACTTTGCCCTAGCCGGCATTGGTCTTGAGAACGGTCATGACTGGGAAGATCGCATTAATGAGCTGCGAAGCCGTCACCGCATTCCTGCTGGCGAACTCAAGTCCAAGTCGCTGACAGCCAAGCCAAGATTCTCGGCCGAAGTCATCCATGGATTGCTCGATCAACGCGCTCCGCTTTTCATCGAGGTGGTCGACAAGCGCTTCTTTATCTGCACCAGCATCACCTCGTTCCACCTCTTGCCAGCATGCCTCGGCTATACCGAGTCGGTGAAGCTTCACTTCATCAAGAACACGGTGGCAGACTTCCTGTACTTTCACGCGTCCGAAGGCGTCCTCGATACATTCGTCGCCTCGTGCCTGGCGCCGGGTGACGGGACGCTCCGCGCCTCATTCGCCGTGCTGCGCGACATGGCCACAGATCTGGGCTATACCGGCTCGGCCGTGCAAATCGCGGAAGGCATTGCCCACATGGTGCAGGAGGCTGAAGCCGAATACGACGAGCAACGTGTTAGCGGTGGCGAGGCTTGGTCGCGGTTTCTTCCGCCCCCCGACCTTAACAAACATGCGAAACAGGTCTGGATGTTGCCGAACCTGACGTCATTCACGAGCATCTACGCCAGGATGAATCGCTATTACAGCAGGCGCTTGGCCGGCATCCGCTTGGTACACGACCAGCAATTGGAGGTGGAGAACATTCTGCGCCAGGGAAAAATGACGGCCGAAAACCTGAGCCACTCGGTCGATCTGCCCTACACCCCGCAGTCTGACTACCGGTTCGAGGAGGAAGCCAGCATCGAGTTTGCGCAGTCGCATGAGGCCATCGGCGTGCAGCTGGCCGACATCGTCGCGGGTACTGTGATGCGCTACTTTCGCGACACGGACGCCGGCGCACCCGTGTCGAGCGAACTGCGCGAAGCCATGATGCGGCTCATTGACGAGGGCGATGAACGAAGGGGCTACGGCCTTAATCAAGTCGTAGCCACTGCCAACGTCCGGCATGCCGAATAAGTGAATCAGCCGCGGTGACCGCCCCCGTACAGCGAAACGTCAAGGCAGCGAGGCGTCCAGCGCAGCTTTGAAGGTGGACGCGTTGTCCCGCAGAACGTGATCCAGATTTCCGAATACATTACGAAGCTCCTGCCGGTAAGCGTCCTTTGTAGGCAAATCCGATCCGACGATCACGGCCTTCAGGAATGACGCTGCGACATCAGCCATCCTCGGATCGCTCTGGAGCCTTACATAACTGCGAATAGCGATTTCCAGCAGATGCGTCTTGAATGACGCCGATAGCTTCTCACTCGGAATGATGTGTTGCAGCATCGCCCCCATTACCTTGGTGGCTTGCTTGGAGATATAGTGGCGATCGAAATCAACGGCACAACGGGTTGCCTGTGGGATTTCGGAGTCATCTATGCGCGCGCACTGCTCAGCCCAATCCGTAGAGACGCCAACCATGCGGCCGAGAAGGTAGTGAAATGGCGTTGGCCACTCCAGATAGGCCTCCTCGTCGGATACGCCAGACATTTGCTTGAGGATCTTTTCGGCGAAGTCGTCAAAATAGTGCAGCCACATATGGTCTTGCAATCCTTGGTGGATGCCTTCATGGACCATGATCTCAAAGAGCGTTATGCCTGAATTGATCGGGCAACGAAAACGCCCGACCTCTTGGTAGGAGCCCAATGGTTCGTTTAGCGTTTCGGCCAATTGCTTGTCTTCGTCCAATCGGCGGCGTACAGAATCACCTATCGCAGCCTCCACGTCGTTTTTTACCGCCATCGCTGCATCGGCGAAGAAGAAGCGAAGTAGCCGATTGCTTTCAGGCAAGTACAGACGGCTCCCGCCATTGAGATTGCGGTTGTTCTTCAGCTCAACGTAGAGGCGGCTCCCCTTTGCATCCAACAGCGCGTCGACGTAATGCGCAATGAAGTCGGAGCGTATCGCTTCGTCCGCCTCCAGCAGCTTGAGGCAGAAGTGTGGGTGCGCCTGCGCCAAGTGAATGGTTAACTCAGGTGAGGTGACCAGATTCAGGAGGGTCTCCCGGGCTTGTAAGCTAGCTTGGTCTCGCTCTGCACATCTGGATTTCAATGTGTGCAGAGAACGGCGCCACTGCTGGCGCCATGCTGAAGGAGTTTTGGGGGGCTCCCCGCGCAAGAGTGCCGCCAGTTCATCCTTGGAATTACCCCCGTTGTCGATCCAGCACACCAGCCAAGACTGTTGCCGGGTTAGGGAAATAAGAGTGGGCAGTTGGGGTTCGACCAGCAATACCAGTTCGTCATAGCGCTTGGTGAGGTGCAAGTTTTCGATCAATTCACGAAAGACGTGCACCCGCCCCCGGGCCAGCGTCGGAAAGCGTGTTCGCCAAAAGAAGTACAGTGCCACCGAGAGCAGCAGCAGATACACCGCACTTGAACTGTCGAGCCCCCATTTCCAAGGTCCCAAGCTGTAGTACAGCCCAAGTTGCTCCAAGACCGGGGCGTACATCAGGTAGTGGACAAGAAAAAACACCGATCCACCCACGACCCAATCCACCCATGTAGTGCAGAAGCGAAGCCGGAGCCGGTTAGTGGGAGAGATGAGCGCCCACACAGCGGCGATGACTCCCAATATGGTGAGCAGGCCAGTAGTGTCTATAGGAGCGGAGGCCGTCATCGGAGCTATTGCATCCTTCCGTTGGTCGATGGAATCGCACCTAAGTGCAATTTGCGTCCATACCGGCGCAAGGCATCTAGGTGATAAAAACCGATGTTCGTTCCCAAACATCGGGCAATCAATCTAAGCATTGAGCGTTCAATGCTGCCGCAGTTAGCGATCCAGCCTAACCCTCAATCGACGTGCGCGTTCGCGGAAGGCCTCTTCCCCGCCCTCCAGAATGTCGCAAACCGCCTTGCGAATAGCAGTGTTCTCAAGGCCGCCAGATGTGTATTTGAGTGGGGGCAACCCACCAGCAGGATGAGGGCCAGCGTCGGCGACAATGATCTGGTCCGCATCAGTGTTGATGACGAGATTGGCATTGTGCGTGACCATGATTACCTGGCGTTTGGCCTTAGCCGCGATAAACAGGGCGACCAACTCCTCGAACACAGATTTGGGGTCCAAGTTCTCCTCTGGCTGATCAATGATAAGTGGCCGATCGTCAGCATCGTCCAGTGCCAAGTAGAGAAGAAGAAGTACGATACCCCGTGTTCCAGGCGACAGCTTTCGGATATCCATTCCGTCATAGACTATTTCGTATCGCACCGAGATGTGATCGGTGGCGAAAAGCCAGTGAGCGAACTGCTTCAACCAGCCACGAAACTCTGCTTGTTGATTCTGGCCAAAGGGAGCCTGGCTCAGAAGGTCGCGCATGTATTGCGAAATAAAATTCGTCATCGCTGCCTGCACGTCGGCAGCCGAACCTATTTCCCATGCTGATCGTAGGGTTTTGTCCGCCAGAGCGATTAACGCGCCGCGGCCTTGGAATGGCCCTGCCTTCCGTCGGTCGAGAAGGTCTTCTTCAGCTACAGCTCCCCAGGCAGCAACGTCAACGACGCGGCGAACCGAGAAACCGAGCTTGCGAAGGGTGCCGGTGGACGCATTTAAGCGCGCCATCAGGGGGCCATAAAGATCGGCGAGCGAATTCTGCTCGTTGATGATCGCCTGAAATACTCGGCCATAAGCCGCTTCCCGCTCACTCTGGAGTTCCTTACGACGCGCGCCAGCGCCTTGAGCGTCGGTTAGGCGTGTTTGAAGGCTAATGAGCGCGGCGTTCTCTTGGGCGATGCGCTTTGACAGGGTGGAGTACTGACCGCGAACGACATTGTCGGCGCTTACCAGTACCTCCAGCCGGGCCATTTCAGCCAACAGCGTATTAAGGGTTAATTTAGAGATGTCAGAAGTGTCTGGGAAGAGCGGTGTGTTCGGGTCGTTGGCCGAAATGGCCGGACCTGTGAGTGCTGCGATTTGCTGATCGGACCATGTGACATAGCTGGTCAAACTCGTATCGACATCGCCTTTATAGATCAGCAGGAACTCATCCCATTGCTGCTGATTGAGACCGCTGTGAACATGTCGCTCCTTGGCTTGGCGCAGCAGCTCGGGGGCCTTGGTATTGCGAGTGCTTACCACCTCATCCTGCAGCGCAACGAATGTCCGGCGCTGATTGCCGTAGGCTTGGATCGTTCCGCGCAGCGTCTGCACGGCCTGTCCAAGCTGGGTGTGGCGATTGGCCTGAGCCTCAGTTCCCTTCACGACAAGCTTGGCGAGATCTTCGTTGTAGCTTTTGATCTGGCCGGTCTTTTGCGTGACTTGCAGCGCTAGGCCTGTGGCTGCAGCTTCCTTTTCAATCTCCGTGGCAATGCGCTCGGATAAATCGGCGATTGCCTCAGCCTCCCGTTCTCGGGCCTGCTGAAAACGGGCGGTGCGGAAATCCCTCAATTCAGCAAAGTCGATAGCGCCGTCAAGATCATCCTGTGGATGGGCATCAAAGATCACACGCTCTATCTCCGCGATGAGTCCATCGGAGACGCCAGCAGAGGAGCAAAGCTCCTCTACAAATTGCTGAGATAAGTAGCGCGCTCGGGGAAAGGCAAGATGACCGTTTGCATCGCGCCCGTCGAGGAAGCGTGTGACTGAAGCACCTCCACCCCATGTCAGCGTTGCAGTCGCCTGGCCAAGCAACTGGCGTGCACGGACGAGAAATGACGGGCTGATGTTTGCGCTCGCATTCCAAGCGGCTGGAGTGATTGCGTCACAGCCGGCGGCAATCATGTCAGCAAGTGCGGTCTTGCCTGAGCCGCGCGCGCCGATGATCGCGACAAGCCCAGGATTAAGTGGCATGTCCGGAGTTGATGCCCAACTGGCATCTCCGATAGCTATGTTCGAGATTACTTGGGAAGGCATGGCCGTGGACGGCGATTCGCTTCCGACATAAGCACGACCTTCGGGGTCGATACAAGCCTGGCGCAGGGCGTCGAACTCTAGACCACCCTTGATCCACGAATAACGCTCTTCAACCGGCTCGCCTACGGTTTTCTGGTCGTGGGCATCGCTGCCGTGGAGACAGGGCTTGCAGCCGCCATAACGCTCCTTGAGTTGGTCGAGCGGCACACCCTTGCGACCAGACCAGAATTCGCGCTGTGCCGTACTGCTTGAGAAGATGATGTGGGCGAACTTTTCGATCTCCTGACGCATGGTTGCGTCTGCGGCTTGGCGTAACCCCGAAGTTCCGTCGCCCGTCGCGCCTGCAACCGCGATGAGGATGTTGGTCTTCGCCCAATCGCTCTCTCGCATAACCCGGCGGAGCTGGTCAAAATTCACTTTGAACTGCGTGGCGCCGTGCGAAAGCGCAGCGCGGTCGTCGATGATGCTAGTGTCGGCTTTTCTGCCGAGGGACATCAGATCCAGGCGGGTGCAGTTGAAGGTATCGCCATGCGCCTGGAACTGAAGGCGCTGAAGGATGCGGTGCAGTTCTGCGACGTGGTTCGGATCTTCAGGACTGACTAGGAGATGCACGTTGACAAAGCCAGACTTTGCAGCGACATCTAAACGCAATTCGACGTTGGGAAAAATGAGTTGTATATCTTTTAAACGGCCAGCCGCCTTTTGCCTTAGCACCTCTTCGTACGTGTCAGTAAGGTAATAGTCAGTCACCGCCAACGCCTCAATTTTCGGCGTGACTGTCTCAAGCTTTTTGAGATAGGCATCCCAAGGGGAGTCGCTGCCAAACTGATTATTTAGAACGGTTCCTGGCGCATGGATGTGCGGTTCCCAGCGACGCCATTCAGACCCACGACCAATCATTTGCTCATCCTTTGCGGCCATAGACCGTCCTTGTGACCATCTTGGAAGACTTGCTCGGCGTGACCGAAGCAAGCATGTTTGTAACACTTTATAAGATTTCTGAAGGGATGAGCACTCAACTACATAAAGTGATGCCGGCTCAACAGGAGCTAGAGCCTGTTATGAACCACTGGCAGAAGCCAGCAGTCGCGCGGCATTGGGCAGCATGAACACGGAAAAGACGAGGAAGTGCAGTCCGCTGAGCACTTCGGGCAGCCGTTCATAGTTCCGAGACAGTCGTCGAAAGCGCGCCTGCCAACCAAAGCTACGCTAGACCACCCAGCGCCTGGGCAGCAGTACGAAGCCTTTCTTCGCTTTAGGCAGCTTCACGATCTGCAGTGTGATGTCATGTTCCTTTTCGGCCTCTCGCGCTTTCTCTCCGGTTAGCTCCGGTCGGCCCATGCCAGCTCGACTGTGTGGCCCGCGGCCGCTGCACTGCGGCGCAGATATGGTCGACCTGGGCACGCTCGCGTTCTTCGGCCGGCGTAAGGTGCACTGCCAGCAGGTGATAGCCAGCGAAGCCATTCTTCGCCGCTGACGTCCGTCGGGTAGGGCTTGCGGCGCAACACCGCACTCTAGCCTCACTGCTATTGCGGCGCTTAAAGTTCAGAAAACGCTCTAAGTGGCTGATTGTTTCGAACGCTTTAAGCATCGGAAAAGCCGCCAGCGCGAACCGTGGCGGCGTGGTACAACGCTTTGGAGATCTGAATCGCCCAGGATTTTGTAGACAGTCGTCAGCCGTTTAGTGCGTACTGCTTCTCGAACTCTACCGGGGACAGCCCGTCGTTGGAACTGTGCCGCCGTTTTGGGTTGTAGAACATCTCGATGTACTGGAAGACGTCGGCCCGTGCCTCGTCGTGATTGCTGTAGATCCTCCGCTTAATACGCTCCCGCTTCAGTAGCTGGAAGAAGCTCTCCATCGCTGCGTTGTCATGGCAGTTTCCTCGTCGACTCATGCTGCACACGATGTCGTGCTCGCGCAGGAAGCTCTGCCAGTCTTCGCTGGTGAACTGGGTTCCCTGGTCGGAGTGAAGCAGAAGCCCGGGGCTTGGCTTGCGCCGCCACACTGCGGCCAATAGCGCCTGCAAAACCAGGTCCGTATGTTGAGTTGGTCGGGTTGCCCATCCAACGACCTGACGCGAAAACAGATCAAGCACTACCGCCAAGTACAGGAAGCCGTCGTACGTGCGGATGTAGGTGATGTCCGTGACCCACGCGCGATTTGGCTCACTGACTTTGAAGCCGCGAGCCAGAACGTTCTTGGCGACTGATCCAACAGGGCCGCTCAATGGGCGTGGTCGCCGACCGTAGCCGACCATTGCCCGCAGCCCCTCGCTCTTCATCAAGCGTGCCACGCGATGACGACTACACGTCTCGCCAAGCTCGCGCAGATCTGTGGTCACTTTGCGGTGGCCATACACAGAGCCGCTTTCCAGCCAGCTGTGCTTGATTAGGCCGAGCAACCGCTGATCGTCCTTGTCGCGAGCGCTTGCCGGCTCTTTTAGCCAGGCGTAGTAGCCACTGCGATGGACGCCAAGCATCCGACACATCGCCGCGAGGCCGAACTCATCTGCGTGTTGCTTCATGAAGGCGTACTTTGCTCTTACCCCTTTGCAAAGTACGCGGCGGCTTTTTTTAGGATGTCTCGCTCTTCAGTGACTCTGCGTAGCTCAGCCTTGAGGCGGCGCACTTCCGCGTTCTGGTCCTGCTCGACACGCCGGCCAACATCGCCTTTGCCTTGTTGCCGCTTCCAGCCGTAAAGACTATGGATCGACACGCCCAGTCGCTCGGCAACCTCCGCTACCGGACGGCCGTACTCAACGATCTGTCGGACCGCCTCGATCTTGAACTCATCGGTGTACCGCTTCGTGCTCATAACCACCTCCGCCTAAGCCATAGTTTATGGCTGCGAGGTGTCTACGGAACCCTGGGCGATTCAATCAGGCTATTCGTGCGTAGGTTTTTCCATCCAAGACTCGTTTCACTTGGTCCACGTCTTTCGCCCCGATGCGCACGTAAATTTCCTCGGGCGTGTGGTTTTTGGCGAGCTCGCGTATCGCCTTGACTTGGACCACCGATAAGCGCCCGTCCCGCCCGCAAATCTGCGCTATCGCCCAGTCGTTGTCCTTCCACTTTTCGGCGACCCATGGCGCCGGTAACCCCAAGCGGGGATGGTCATTCAACCACTTGTGCAGAATCTTGTCGCGGTCATCGGGCAGAGGAACGACGCCTTTCAAAAGCAATCCGTTTTCGCGCAGGTAGTGTAGGCCGCTCTTTCCGCCCGGCACCATGTTGAGCCGGCGTTCGTCATCCCAATGCCCTTCCACCAGGAACTCTTCCGCCTCGTAGAGCTGCTCCACATCGTCGGTGATAGCCATCACCTTGTGGTGCACGTACGTGAGACGCCCACCCTCTTGCTCTTCTCGAAATCGGCGATGGAAAAGCAATGGACTGCCCGTCTCAATCGCGCGACGGTGCTCGGACCAGCGCTTTTGCCAGCTACGGGTGGACACACCCACATAAAAGGACCCGTCGTCGGGGTATGACGCACCAGCGCCGAAGATGTGCTGGTAGAGGACATATGCGCGTTCGGGGTAGTGCTTGGGCGATAGCAGGAAGTGCGCGGGCACCGAAAATACAAGGCTAGGGCTCCTGATGGTGCTTTCGTTAATCTGCGTAGCTCCGCGCATGGCCGCAGCCAAGTACGCGGGGTCAGTAACGACTTCCACCGAAATCGTAGGCTGGATAGCTAACTCGCCTTCACCTAGGGCGCCGAGACCGCACTCTGGCTTGCGGTCCACCGTTCTGTGCCCATCCATGAGCTTCCGGAACGGAGAGATGAACCCCGGACGGTCGCCCATGAAAATCATGCGCACCACGGGTATCACTTGGCCTGGCTTGAGCCTAAACACGCCGTGGGGATTCGCAGCCACGCGCGCCCATTCCCGCCCGTATTCGGAGGACCGCACGAAGTCTTCAAGCAGCTGCTCAACCTCGCGCCGCCTTCCGATCATCGACTTCGGCGCAAGATGCTCCCACCAAGCCTTGTTTAGCTTCATCGCGTCACCGCTTATCCTTCAAAATCCGGCCGGCCAATCCCATCGTTGGCGTGCCGTTTGAGAGCCAAGCTTGCACGTGTGTGGCTCCTACTTCCAAACCAGCGCCCAACGCGGCATCGCCTTGCGGGGCATCGCCTTGCGGGGCATCACAGCACCCCAGCCTCATTACTATTGCGGCGCTCAAAGTTCAGAACACGCTCTAACGCGCACAAGCCATCACTTTGAATGCCAGGAGCATGCCCTGAATAACTACGTGAACCAATGAGGATTGAATTACCATCCTCTCATTTTGAAGATTCGGCCGTGATCCCCCTCATCATGTAGCGTGACGACGATTTCACCCGCTGTAAAAACAGGGGCATCATCTTCTGCTCGTACTGGCAAATCGGAGTCAATCAGCGTGATGACCGGCTGCAACCCTAAATCTGCATAACGACGCACAACTGTCATCAAGTTCTCTTTCTTTCGGTCGTCCAGCGATTCCAGCACACCGTCGTGATACACAAAGCTCGGGAACTTCTCACTCAGGTGCGCACGAAGCACAGCCATATCAAAAGCAACACACAGCAGCTTTCGGTAAGTGTGTCCCAAGTCAGCGCTCGTGGCGTTGCCAGAGCCATCGAGAATTTCCGCCTTGAAATCCAGATGACCTGCCTGATTGAGCGCCACGCTCAATAGCGCCTTGCGATCAATGACTTCCTCAACAATCTCGCTGAAGAAAACGCGAATCGTGGAGAACAGGCTTGCCTGATCAGAGTTCTGCTTATCCACGTCGGCTTCGATCCGCGCCTGCAAATGGTCGCGCTCTTCCGTCAAGGCTCTAATCTCTGTACGCAACTCCTGAAGACGATGCAGATGGCCTTTCTGGTGTTCCAGCGATGTGATGTCCGCACGCAGCGTCACCATCTCATCCGAAAGTAACTTGTATTTGGTGAAAACATCCGTTCCGCTTAGGAAGGAGAGCATCTCTGAACGTTTTTTTCCCAAGGAGTTCAGTTCTGCGTTCACTCGCTTCAGTTCCCCCTCGATCTCCGCAAATTCCTCTTGGAGATAGCCGCGCCGCTCATCTGTGATAGCTCGGTTGAAGGCGATCAATTGCTGGAAATCTTTCTTGATCTGTCCCTGGAACAGCACGCCAGCTTCGCCAAACAACCTCTGGGCTTCATCAGGGCTAAACAGAATCTGATCCTCCTGCAATGATGCCTGCACCTTCTTCCTGTTTTGACTCAAAGAATAGCGTTCCGAGTTCAGCGCAGCGATGCGCTCATCAACTTCTTCCACCACCTTTTTGGTGCGATCCTTGTCTAGAGCGCGAAAATCGAAAGCATCCAGCAGCACTTGCTTCTTCTCCGCATCTTTTTGCTTGAGCAGAAGAATGCCCTCAATCTTGCTGATGTCCTCGATCGACCCCCCCAATTCATTCTTGATGGCTTGCGCCGTCTCCTGCTTTTTGGCGAGCTCATGCTCTTTTGCATAGTGCTCGGCAATAAGCTTGGCATCAAAGCCAAGAAGGTGTGCAAGGAATGGCTTCCAATCAGCATGTTTGGAAGCGAACTTGCGAAGTTGGAAAACTTCGCGGAAATCCTCTTGTGACCGCAACAGATAGCCAAGCGCTTTGCGGTACGACCACGGCTTGAGAGCACGCCAGTCGAGCAGGCCATCAAGCAGTTCTCGTGCACGTTCAAAAGGAACGTCCCGATGACCCCATTCCGCGAGCGCCAACGCCGACAAGTCCTGATGGCCTGCCTCATGCTGCTTAAAGGCGATTTTGGTCGCGTCTTCTACGCTGCGTCGGATCGTGATGAAGGAGCCGTCCTCCAGTTCAATTTCAAGGAAAAAGACGAAATCCTTGAACAATTCAAAATGCTTGAAGAGGAAGAACTTAGGGTCTTTTCCTGCCAAGAATCCGAAGTCCAAAAGACGCCCCAGCGTGGTCTTCCCAAGATTGTGTGTGTCCTTGTTCCGATTCTCCGGCAGACGGATTTCCGCCATGACGACATTCAGCCCAAGAGCAAAGTCCACGGGCTCAAACACATCCGGCTTATTGGAATAGAGTTTAGATAGCTTCATTTGGCCCTACGTATTCGACTGCGTCCGTCTTAGGACGATATTCAATCAGGCCCATCAGATAGAGAAAATTGAGTGCAGGCAGGAAAAGCACGTCGCCGCCGACAACGTGCTTCTTTGCAAATTTGCGCAGCACATCGTATTCATCGACGCGACGATCTTTCAGCCGCGAAAGGAGCAGAAGAGAAACATTAATTACTGTGCGATCAGGATGTGAGTGCTTGGTTGGCCGCAGCATCATCCACCTCCCCGATGTCACAGTTCCAATACATGTAGAAAAGAATGGCTCTCGTCAGTCGCTTGTGGGCGTGTTGCCGAAGAACAGGGTCGCGACTGAACAACAGATCCACCAGATATTCCATGACTTCGTCGAAGGTCTGATAGTCCTTGCGCTTCGCAAGGATCTTGAGCTGAAACTCATCGACCACAGATTCGTACATGCGCAGCAATTCGATATTCTCTGGCGCAGCCAGAAAAGTGCGAATTTGCGCCGTTTCCTTCAGGTATTTACGCCGCTGCTCCTTTGCATATGCTGCCGTCATATTGTTGAGCGCGTTCTTCTCCTCATACGTCACGCGCACGGTGGGCGGGTCGTCGAGTAACGCTGTCAGGTCATCCTTTTGGCGCGCAAGCGCCTGAACAACCTCGGCAAGATCATCTGGACTGACAATCAGAGGCGAGTCCACCGCATCCAAATTCGCCTCCAGGGCCACTTCTGGAAAGCGTTTCAGCCAAAGTTCTAGTTGTTCCAGGCCGCAAAGATAGATAGACGAAGCAGGGACGCCGCATTCGGCGGCGATGTGGTCACGGATTTCTGTCTCGGAATTTCCGGTCAGGCGGCGATTCGCAAACAGCATGTAGTGGTCGAGTTGCTTGGCCTCGCGCAGCTTCTTGATGCGTGGCACTTCTTTGCCGACCACCGTGTTGCTGCTAGATGTACTGTAGAAATCCAGTTCCGAAAAGCTGCGGTTGTACCCGTTGGTATGCTTGGCCTGAACAATGACCGTGCCCACCCACGGGGCGGCCTTACTGGGGTGCAGTTCCGCCGTGCCGACAAATTTTGCGTCGCGCCCGCCATCCGGCCCTTTTGCGAATCCCTGAACGGCGATACCGAGCAAGCGTTGGCACAAGAGCACGATCAGTACCTCGAACTGATCGTCGCTCAAATCTTCATAGGCAAACTTCATTCTCCCCATCTCCCTCTATACAGACGCCACAGACTCATGCGGCAACCGTAATGCACGCCGAATGTGCATGCCGCGCAGGCTGCACCACAATCTCTACGCGCTGGTCCAGTGAAACCAGTGCCTGCATCAGCCGTTCCAGTGAAATGTTCTGGAGCTTGTAGCGGCGGACTTGAGACACTTTCGGTTGAGTCATGCCCGTGATCGCAGCAATCTCCGTCTGGCTCAGGCCGCGATGGTCAATCAATTCATTAAGCTTGAGCGCGAGCGCTGCCTTTGCCGAAAGCTCTTCAGCATCGTCAAAGCCCAAATCTCGCAGCACGTTGTCAGTGCCTTGCGGATGGTCACTACGCTTCATCGTTTATCTCCCGCTCGTCTTATGACGGGCCACCATGGCCTTCAACCGCTTCTCGATCAG
Organism: Pseudomonas sp. AO-1; assembly: GCF_019775695.1. NCBI lineage: Bacteria > Pseudomonadati > Pseudomonadota > Gammaproteobacteria > Pseudomonadales > Pseudomonadaceae > Pseudomonas > Pseudomonas sp. AO-1. The sequence goes on along the minus strand of NZ_CP079949.1, from coordinate 233 downwards.
TTCCACGTCCGGCTGCGGCGTGGCGATGCCGGACTTGGACTTCTTCTGGAACGCATGTAGTACATGTACCGCATCGCCCATCTTCACTGTATAGACTGCCCGGAAGGTGTCGCTTCGGTGGTCTTCCACCAATTCGTACACACCGGAGCCCAACCCTTTCCAGAGCTTGGCCGAAGGCGGCGTGCTGCCCAACTGGACGATGAACAACGCGACACCCATGTCCTTCTGTACGT
>NZ_CP079948.1:0-75099 GCF_019775695.1 Pseudomonas sp. AO-1 | reverse complement strand
GTGCGTTCCGGCGCAGCGAATTGGTCACGCTGGAGATGCAATACCTCGAGTGGGAGCAGGAAGGTCTACGGATCACGCTGCCCCGTTCCAAGACCGATCAGGAGGGCGAGGGACTCGACAAGGCGATCCCATACGGCGACAGCATCTGCTGCCCCGCGACAGCGCTACGCCGGTGGTTGGACGCGGCTCAGATCGTTCAGGGCCACTGTTCCGGCGCATCAGCCGCTGGGGCGTACTCGGCGAGGTGGCACTGCACGAGGGCAGCGTGAATACCATCCTGACGGCACGTGCCGAAGCCGCAGGGCTGTTGTATGTGCCCGAACTGAGCAGCCACAGTCTGCGTCGGGGACTGGCTACCAGTGCGCATCGGGCTGGGGCGGATTTCCTTGAGATCAAACGACAGGGTGGCTGGCGGCACGATGGCACCGTACACGGCTATATCGAGGAAGCTGGAGCTTTCGAGGAGAATGCGGCTGGCTCGTTATTACGACGCAAACCGTAGCCAAGGTTTGTAAGCAGGGCTGGTTAGAATCCCAAGTGGCCACCCTCTATTCTCGACCGTCCTTCCGCAGCACATGAGCAGTTCCCTTAAAAACAGTTACTTACAGAACGAATGTCCTAATTTTTGGCTTATCTCGGCACGCCCCCAACATCATCGGTTTCGTGTTCAAGTCGGCCTTGAACCATGCCGCTCCCGCCGCTTTCGCATCGGTGAACGACTGACGCTCTTTGCCTTCCTGATTGATGGTGTAAGTGGTTTGAGTAACGTCTTCTTTGGCCATGTTCGAATCCTTTTTCTATCCAATCTGTAACAACTGAAATGCGGTTTAAACCCGCCCTATCCCTGCTGGACCCTTTGGCAAATGCTCTGGTGTTCGACGCCCATCAAGCTCCAGCGCTGGCTTCGCAATCCCTACGGTCTCCGATACATAACGAATGTTCAATGACCTGTCGTTGGTGAACAAACTGGCTTGAATGCTGTTGAGCGACGTTCTTTTGTGTTCGATCAGAACGTCATAACCATTGACCCGTGCTGCTTGATAAAACGACTGAGAATCGCGGTGGACGATTGGGCCTTCATAGGCCCTGCCAATGTCCGGTTGAATGGCCGGGCCATACTTTTGAAACAGTTCAAAAGACGGTTCACTGCTGCGCTTATGGGCCGTTGGCCAGTCTTGAGGATTCAGCTTCGACGTGTTCACAGGGGCCGCGACGGGATCACCAGGTCGCTTTACGCTTTCCATCTGATAAGCGCCTCGCTCCCCCTGTAGGGAACGATCCTTGTCCGTTGGGCTTTCATCTTTTTCCATCTGTAGACCCTCGCTCAATACTGCGGTTTGAAGGCTTTCCCCTGATCCCACCGGCTTTGCCAGTGATTCAGGTACTGCTCAGCGAGATCTGCATCGTTCCAAACCACCAATGCGTTCTCGCTGTTGCTCTTCGCAGCGGCAGCGGTGAAATTGAAGCTGCCCGTCTCTACTGCTCGCCCATCGACGACAATGAATTTGTCATGGTGAATGGGATAGGTGCTGATAGTCCGTGTGGGTATTCCAGCACGCACCAATAGCGTCAGTGCGTGTTTGCCTGCTCTGGATCCATTGCCCTGCAGATTGCCTTGGTAGTCAGCAACCACCGCCACATCGACGCCACGCTGTTTGGCAGAGATCAGTGCCTTCGCAACATCCGGGCTTGTGAACATATAGGCCGACAACCTGATCGAGCTGGACGCTGAATCAATTGTTCGCAGTACCAGGTCGCGTGCTGAACCTTCCGGCGAGAAACCAACCTCGATGCGCCGGGCACCGTCAACATCGCTAGCCACTGCAGGGGAGTTTGCTTCTTTGGCCTGATCAGCCCAAGCGAATGGCGACACCACGCCAAACATCGCAGTGATCGCCAGTACACGAAACATGGGCGACTTAGAAGCCATTGAACGAGCCTCCCCACTGGTCATTGGCTTTCTTGGCCCCGGCCTGATCATCGACACACTGCGCCACGAAGTCCCCACGGGCTGCTGCAGTCCTGGACGGGCTGAAATCGCCGTGCTTGTACTTTCTTATGCCGAAGTAACGCTTGAGGTACTTGTCACAGTCACCATCGTGTCTCATACCCAGCAGGCAAAGGGTTGCGCCGCATGCGTCCTCATCACTGTTTTGTCCATACGAGAAATCAGTTGGGGGCTGCGCGCCTGCTTGGGCAGCGCCTGCAAATGCGAGAGTCGCCACGAAAGCTAAAAGTTGTTTGCGCATAGGTGTCTCCTTTTCTCGCATGCGAGAAATCAATTGATTATTTGAACGAACGAAGGGGCCGACTGCTGCTGTTCAGGCATTGCCGCTGGCTCAGCTTTGGGCGTCGGGGTTTCGAATGCGGTGAACTGCCGTTTTTCCTCGGGCGCATCGCCGGTATCTAACTGGACTTGAATCTGCGGCTTTTGCTGTGCTTGAGGTTGTGCTTGAGCAACGGCTTGTCCATTGGCATCCGTGAAGGTCAGCCATGGGCCTGCAGGCTGCTCAGAGGCCCCCTGAGCGCGTTTACGGGCCTTTGCCGGTGATTGGGTGCTAGCGACAACGGGAATCGCTTGCGCGGCTTCCTGCACGTCAAATGCAGGCACAATCGGATCTTCCGGTGTAGGGTGACTCGCACGGTCGACCACTTTTTCAACGTATGACATTTCACCAGGATGGTCAGGCTTGAAACCGCGAAGCTCGTTCCCGCTGTAGTACATCGAGGTCGCTTTCAACAACGCTTCCTGCTTCGTGCTGCTGGTTTTAAGGGCTTGGCTGTAATACTCGATCAGCAAATTGCTGATCGCCTGCAGGTTGCGGCATGGCTCGAAAACGTCCTGATAGCTCAGGCCCCGGGCGCGCATGTTCGTAACGAGCAATTGCCCCAAGCCCATCGCGTAGCGGTGCCCATCGCGTTCCAACTGCTCAGCCGTCGCAACGGCTTCACTCAGCGACTGGGGCTGACGCTCCAGCCGAGTACCGACCACGCCAATGGCATATGGGTTGAATGACGATTCGTTGCCTATCAACGCTTTGAGGGTCGATGCGTGAACGTTCGGCGCGCACTTGGCCGCAAGTTCCGAAAAGCGTTTTGGCTGGGCTTCGTCGGCAGTGGCCTGGCCGACGAGGCAGGCGGACGCAAGGATGGCCAACGCGAACTTAGGCAGCTTTTGCATATTGCACCTCCGTGATGTAGCGACGGCCATCAAAGCCGTACTCCCACTGAATCACCACGTCGATCAGGTGACGGGAGAATTCAACCAGTTGGTTTTTGGTCATGTCCGATCCACCCCGCGATGCCATCGACGCAAGCCGGTCGAACATCAAATCGGGGCTATCCGCGTGGATTGTGCTGAATGAGCCGCTATGGCCCGTATTCAACAACTCAAGGTAAGGGTAAGCCTCTGCACCGCGCAGCTCGCCCATGATTGCCCGGTCGGGGGTCAGACGGAGAATCGATTCAAGGTGATCAAACGGAGTTACACGGGCTTTACCTTGTCCACCACGCGAGTAGAGAAGGTGAACCACGTTCTCGCTCTTGAGCCGGATCTCGCGGGTATCTTCGATAGTGACAATGCGCTCATTCGGATCAACGTGATCCAACAGCATGTTGAGCCAGGTACTTTTACCAGCGTTCGTACCCGCCGAAATCATGATGTTTTTATGAGCTTTCACGCAGCCGATAAAAAACTCTGGCCAGCGCTTGGCGCGGAACAGTTCGATCAGGTGATCATCACTGTACTGACCAGGTGTACGCGGTTCGTTGATCTGATCAAACGCACCCGACTCGATGTACTTATCCATCGTCATCTGAATGCGGCCAGGCTTACGAATACACACAATGCCGCCGACATGTTGCTCGACGGCAGGTGCTAGCACGCACTGCACCCGATAATCACCACGTTCCGAATCCGCTACGTGGTCGCTCATGTCCATCGGGATACGACCGGACAGGATTGGCGTATAGGCGTTGACCTCTTGCTCTGTATGCGCCGCGATCAGCTCGGCGAGCGACTTGATCAGCGGAAGGCTGACGCCTTCCACGGCAACCGGTCGCATGAACCGGCTCCCGCGATATGCGGCCCAGACGTTGCCCGGACCATTGATAGCGATCTCAGACACTTGTGGGTCATCGAGCAGAAAGTCGAAGTTACGCAGCTTTTGGCGGAACGAAGCAATCTCAGACATGCCACTTCCTCAGTTGATGAATTTCACGCCGCCGTTGTCAGCCTCTTTGGCGTCCTCGGCGAACTGTTCGGTGAAGTCCAAATCACGCTGCAGGTAGATCACTACACGTGAGCCATGCGGAACCGTGACTGTCGGCTGGATGTTTGCGTAACGGCTGAGAATGGTCTGCGACGACTCTGCGGCGGCTTCCTGCACTTGGGTGCGATATTGAGACGCCGAGTTGTCTTGATCCCCGGAGGAAACGCCACTGTTGGAGGCCCCTGCACCGATGATCGAAACAGCAGCTGCAACGCCGAAGATCTGCGCCCAGTGATTGTCGACAACGCCTCCTTGGCCAGCTGACCCAAGCTGATCGGCACCGGCGCTGTCTAACGGAATTTCCATCGCACGGCGGCCAGGCAGTTTAGGCATACGCAGCCAGTTCCAAACGGTGAATAGGCGCTCTTGGCCAGGTGCAAGACTGGCGTTGTAACTGCCGCATACCTGCGATCCCCAAGGAATCATCACTCGGCGTCCTTCTGCTGCATAAACATCCTGCGAAATGCTCACGCAGATCTGGCCGGGCAATTGACTTTGCGCACGCGGCTGCAAAGTGGCTTCGATGACAGCACCCTGCAGAACTTTGAACTGCAGGTTCTCCAAAGCGCGCGCTTTGGCTACTGGCACCCCGCTGGAATAGGTCGACGATGCAAAACTCTCGTTGACGTTGCGGGATACACGCCCGGAATTACCCGAGTTGCCACCCAACAGCGAACCACCGGCTTGCTGTTGACCAGGATCCTCAACGTCGCGACCTTGTGCAAAGCCATCATCCTTGGCCGTCGCGAAAATCGCGGAGCGTTGGCGAGCTGCGAGCATTTTTCTGCGCTCCAGCTCTTCTTGCATTTCCAATGCTTGGCGGCGTTTTTCAGCCTCGCTCAAACCTTCCTGCTGGGCATTTCGCTCAGCAGTAGTGCGTGGAGTGTCAGCCGGTGCACCTGGCTCACCTTCGTTCGTCACGGGCTTGACCTTTGCCGCCTCGCGCTTGGGTGCAGGATCCTGAACTTTCCTGCGTTCAGCAGCGACAATTTCGTCCTGTTTCGCTGGGGCAGCGGGCTCACCATTGTCATGCTTGAGCCAGTAGACAAAGCCGCACGCAGCAACAGCAGCACCAATCATGAAAATGCCGCTGCGCTTACTACCAGGACCGGCCTTCAACATGGAGTTCGATTGCGACTCGTTCCATTCGGCCATTTCTTCTTCGCGGGTTTTCTCCGCTTGTTGATCAGTTGGCTTGTTCGGATCTTTCGCCATGGTTATGCCCCTCCCCCATCACGCGCACCCCGAGTAACAGTGCGCTTGTACGGATTCGCCAGGTTTTCAACGCAGATGTAGGAATTGCCGCTGCGCACGACGAACATGCTTGCGAGGCGCTGCACGACCCAGTAATCACCCTCGCGGTGTGCATTGACCATCGTTTCAGTGCCGTCAGGCAGCACGCGGTAAAACTGAGGTAGGTCCTGGCCTTTCTTCATCAGAAACTTTGTGAACTGACCGTCATCCATCACGCCCTGCAGGCCAATGGCTTCTTTATCACCCGAGTAGCCGTAATTGATGTTCGGAGAGGTTGGAGTACCGGTGCTGGTAACTGGCCCGGCAGTGGCTGTTGCTGGAGCTTCCGATGCATCGTTTAGGGACGTAACCCGGCTGGTCGGGTAAACAAAACGGATCAGGTACGACTGACCCGTTTTGGCTTTAGAGCTGTTGAGCTGAAAGTAGTACGTCCGCTTTGACGTAATCACCGTCATGTTTGTGTCTGCGTTGTCTTCCACCGGTTTCAAGAAAACCCGGTTACGGAACGGCATGCTTTGCCAAGAGATCGTGTCACCAAGCGCAACGACCTTGACCATTTCGTCCGCCTCAAACTCGATTGAGGTTTGATAGCCATACGTCCCTACCAGCTCGTAAACTTGGTTCGGGTCATACGGCACTTGTTTAACGCGGTTATCAGAGGAAAGCGCTCGCGGCAACTTGGCTGCTTCTGCGGTAAATGCGCAAAGAGTCAAACTCAAGGCAATAGCTGTCGGTAGAACGAACTGTTTTTTCATGATTAGTTTCCTTGTGGGGGAATGAATTACTGGCGGCTCAGTTCTTCACTCTTACGGTATAAAGTTGCCAGGGTTCCGAACGGGTTTTCCCAACGATCACCCAAAGCTCTTGGAATCATCGTATGTGCAACCTTGATAGTTGCCAGATAGGAAGTAACCGTAGGCTCTTTATCACCCCACTTGTGGTTAGTTGACTTGAAGGCAACTTGATACTCATCGCCAATCTTGTTCATCCGGATTGGTTGAGCTTCGATCCAGTCACGTTCACCAAGCAATGCGTAGGGATTGCGCGGGTTATCCGGGCTAATGTCCTTTTCGTATTCGTCAGCGACAGCGCGAGTCATGTACGTATGGCAGGTATCCGACAGCTGTTGCTTGCGGCGCGGATCGAAGGTGTTGCAAGCACGGATGAAATCGAACAGAACGCCTTCGATGATTGCCTGCTCCTTGTCGACGTTCTCTGCCGTGACGGTACGCTGTTTGAGCACTTCTCCTTGGGCGCTGATGACAGTTACCACGTTGATGAAGGTTTTCGACTCAGCCAGGAACGCGATTGCCAATGCAGATCCGAGCAAAGCCAAAGACATAGCACCTACCAGGTAGTACGCACGATTACGTTCCTCTCTGGTTTTCTTGTGTTCGAGCGCCCGTTTACGGCGGGCTTGCTCTTCTTTCGAGAATTCTTTATCCATTATTTACCCAACCCTACAGTGCGCAATGCCATCATCGCGAGTGATGAACCACCAACCGTTGCACTACTTGCCAACGCTGCAGCCCAACCACGAACTTGTAACAAGCAGATGATCAGCACGCCTTCAACAATTACCAGTGTTCCCCATTGTTGAGCGGTAATCAGAGCTGCATCCGTTATGGTTGCTGTGTTGGCTACTTCGTCAATCGCCTGACCAAAGATCGAATAACCAAAGCGAACGATTGCAATCGACAGGATATAAATCAATGAGAAGTTCAGCATTTTGCTAAACCAACTCATCGTCCATTGCCTTGTCTGTTCGAAGAAAATAAACCCGACCAGAATTGGCAAAATCGACATCACAATTGCGGCACCAAACTTAGCGATCAGCATGTTCAAGATTGCAGCGACAAACATGATGCAATTGAGCATGAACAACCCCGAGCCCATGATGATCATGCCGAACTGTCTCCAGCTAACGTTCATCAGCGTACTGGCGACTTGACCGACGTTCACATACAGCGCATCAAGCATCGACGTGCTGTCTACACCACGGCTCATGATCTGAGCTGCGATGCTCTCGGTCCACGCACCCCAAATCTGATAGAGCGCAGAGCCACCCGAGGACCAGTTCAGCGTGAGGAAGACGAGGAAGGTCAACATTGCCCGCTTGACGATATCCCAAGGCGCAACATTGATCTTGCCGTTGTAGGTCTGAATGCCCAGGACCACCCAGTATGCGACCGCAAGGGTCCACACCAGAGGCTCTACCAGAGAGGCGAGATTGGGAAAGACCTCGGCGACAAAACTGGTTGTCACTTCGTCGGTCGATCCAATCAAGCCCTTGAGGGTTAGGTCCGCCATGGATTCGATGCCCCATATACAGACTTGAAGTGCGTGAGGACTTCGGGAGTACGGAAGTCGTCAGCACCAAGAGTCGCGCCCGTTTCGGCTTTGATCTCTTTCGACGTTTTGTCGATGCAGCCAGCGATCAAGCCCCCTTTGTACGATGGGTTCTTCATGTAGATCTCAGCGAAGCACGTCCCCGGAAACCACCTGGCCACATCGGCCTTGGATGCTTTCAACAGAGGGTTCCCCGACGATGTTTCGACATGCACCGGAGAATCACCATTTGCTGCCGCTGGAGCCTCATTACCGAACTGATAGGTCGTGGTGTTGACGTAGATGATGGTTCCTACGACAAACCCACCGATCAACACGCAGACGGTGTTAGTGACGGTAAAGAACTTAGGCATTGCTGGCCTCCTTGGCCTGAATGACGAAAGGTTTGAATTCACAAGCGCATGGGGACTTATCGATCTTCCCGGTGTTGGTCACACAGCCCGAAGCAGCGGACACGATGACGAGCAGCAGCATGAATTTGCCAAACCGGTAGAACAGCCACAGTGGGCCCCATGCTGGTACGGTCAGGATCTTGAGAATCAGCCAAAGAGTTTTCATGTGGTCTCCTTTTCTCGCACGCGAGAATTAGTCTTTTTTCCAACGGAAGAACTGTTCGTTCTGCGACGTTGCTTGGTTTTCCTGATTCGCCAGATTCGCCTGCAGGTTCATATTCAACGCTTGCAGCTTGGACTGGGCGGACGTGAGCATGCCGTTCTCAGCGGCAATGCGGTTTTGCAGGTCTGCTGCATCCTTGGAGTTGGTAGTGCTATCAACCTGCATCGAAAGGGTGGTCAGGTTGTTCAAGTGAACCTGTACCTCGCTGTACAGCGCCTCACCAGCCGACATGGCTGCAACAACAGAGTTAGAACTCAGTTGGTAGCCGCGAGCGCGGTTGCTTTCTGGATTGGCGAACAGCTCCTGCGGCAACGTGTTGATGAGTTCTTCGTAATACGACTGCTTGCTGCCATAGGCACCGGAATTTTGCCGCGATACGACTTCCTGCCAGGAGCCAGGCACCACCGACGCGGAGTTGATAGCGTCGTTGAGGCCGATAGCACCACGGCCATACGAACCCCGCATGTTGTTCAGAATCCCGGTTTGAGCTTCGTACTGATCTTTCAGCGTCTTGTACTGCTGCTCCAGCTTGGCCAGGTTCTGCGCGAGTGCGGCCCATGTTCCTGCGTCACCGGTTGGTACGCCGGTAGCACCTGCCTGACCACTGATCGCAATCGTTACTGCGATAGCCAAACGTAGTTTCTTGATAGTCATCATCGAATCGCCTTCAAGTTGTGGGTGTTGTTGGCCTTGGCTTCTGCCATGAAAACTGGCACCCAGACCTCCGGGTCATTGGTGCCTAAGCGCTCGATGATTGAGTACATCAAGGCCACACCAACATCGTTTGAAGACAGCACCGGAATGAAATCGGACAAGTCTTCGTCAGGGTTATCAGAGGACAGGTCGAAGCACGCACGAATCGATTCCTGACCGCGACGAATCAAAAACTTGCGGTCTTTAGGGTTCAGCTCGCGCAACCACTTCTTTTCTTCCTCAGTCAGATTTTTGTGGTCCTCATCTTTCACGGAGTCGCTGGCCAGGTAGATCTTGGTCACGGTCTGTTTGTCGATGGAGTCCGTTTCGCTATGGAAATATTTGGCGTCAGGTGTGATGAAGATCAGCACGCCGTTTTTACGCCGGATCTGCATGATGAAATTGTCGATCCGGTTGCGCCAAAACTCGTTCTTGACCAGGTTCTGGCCTTCGTCCAGCACCAAAATGAATGGGCGACCGTTCATTGCCTGCTCAATGCAGTGCAGCGGGTAGCTCATGACGACAGGCAGCTCAGGGCGAGCATCACCACCTTTCATCAGTTCCGACATTTCAAAGCAGTAGTGCCGAGACTTACTGAGATCGAAGTTATCGTCCTCGTTATCAAATACGCCGGCGTTTGCCCCCTCGATCCCTTTGGCACCGTGCCAAATGGCCATAATGTCGGCCAAAGCACCGTGACCATAGGTCCACACAACATTGCGCAAACGGCGGTTTTCGTAAGGCAGATCGTAGTTCTCGTTGACTGCATCCTTGAACCGCTTGATATCGTCAGCTTCGGTCGGTGTGCTTGCGTAGCACTCACGCATCTGGATCTGCAGATCGATGAGATATGCGCGGTTCTCCGGCGTGTCAGGCAATTTGAATGGGTTCCAACCCATGCTGTTGTGCGGGGAAAGAATGGAATGAACACCGCCCATGGCCATCATGAAAACCGTGGCTCCGTAGCGCATGTCAAACCAGTACACAACCGGCAAAGCCTTATCCGCTTCACTGACGGTCTCGGCGATCAGTGCGGTTTTACCCGAACCGGTGCCTGCGGCCACGCCGGTATGGCCAGCGACCATCCCTTCCAGCTCGCGGTGATAATTGAAGTTGTATTGAGTACCGCTTTCCGTTTCGAAAGCCGTGATCGCTGGGCCCCACAGATTTCCGTCACGACGCCCGCGAGCAAAGTTATGCAACGACGCGAATCCCGCAAAGTTGGTCGACTTGATCTTCCCACGACGCCCGATAAGAGCTTGTTGTTGACCAGGTAGCTGCGACCAGTAGAACGTCTCAAGGGCCAGCCATTCGCGAACGGACTTGACGTTCAGGTCGACAAAGCACCCCTCGATCAATCCAACAGCAGTGTCTAGCCGCTTCAAATTGGCTCTGCGGCTCTCAGGACTGGTGTTCGGTACAGACGGAACGTGAATGAAAATGGTCAAGTGGTGCTTGCCGTTGACAGTATCGCCACGGCGCAGCGCACGAATCCCCTCCGCGAGTTCCTTGGCATCGTCCTCTGAGATTTTATGCGGGTCCGCGACACTCAGGCGGCGGGTTTCATCCATCATGGCCGATTCAGCTTCGATACGGTTCTCGAAGAAAAACGACTGCGTGATGATGAATTCAACTGGCTGTTGGAGAAACTTATTCATCATTCGCGACGGGGTACGGCGTGGCCATTCGGCCATGCTCAACATAGAACCAATACGCGAAGACGTACTGCCCCGGATCTCGCACATGTTGGACAAGATACGGAAATTCAAACGGGCATACGGCAGCACTTCCTTGATTTTCAGGTCCGTGACTGGAACCTTCCGATACTCAAGGTTGATCAGGTAGTTAAAGAAACTGCTCAGCTCGCAATATTCTTCGCCCAGGTAGTCATACACCGCCTCGGCGTCGTACTCAGCGTGATCGCCAAGGTGAACCTTGAAGTCATCCCATTTCCACTGGAAACGAGACACCGCTTGGTAGGCAGCTTCGCGATCAACCATCCCGTTACTTTGGGCAGGATGACGCTGAATGCGAAGGCGGGTAGCGCCGTAATCGGAAAGGCCACGCAGTACAAGGTTTGCAGCCTTGTACAGCGAGTCGGCCATAGCTTCGTGCGTCTCTCCCGCTTCGTCTGCAGCTCCGTTACCTGTAACCAATGCAACGGCTTTGTCCATGAGTCCAGGAACACCAGAGCGGAAGCGATTGCGCACCAACGAGATATAGATCTCATTGACGTAGAAGCCACGGCTCTCGTAGCGCTTCCGCAACCTGGCATTGAAATACTTGGAGAACCAAGTACCGCCCTGCCCTTCCGGGAAATCCACGACTTTGCGGCGAATGACATGGACATAAATGGCCAAATCACTGCTCGCGACGGTGCGAAGTACAGTGTTGCGACGTTCTTCAAACAGCTTGATTTGCGCACTGGTCAGTGAGTCGAACATCAGGCCATCAATCTTGATGACCTGCACAAGCGAATCCTCGCCGGTGATAACGGTTTGATCATCGTAGTGCACGTCATACGGCACCATATCGCTGACCACCAACTCATCGAGATCCTGATCGGAACCCTCTGGATGTTGGACACCAAGCGAAAGGTCCATATTCCGCACTAGCTTATTGAAAGCTTTATCAACGAGGCGCATAACTTCTGTATCCCCATAATTTGCGTAGCGGCGATCCTTTCAACGTGAATGCCGCTTTAATCACACCGAATAGGTAAACGTCTTTGCTACATATCCAGTAGGCAGCCGCAAAAAGAATCGGCATTGCTGCTAGCGGGTAAAGTGAACGAATCAACAGTGCCGCTAACACCGGGGTTATAAGGCTGATCAAGATGCTCGATAAGGTAAACGGCCCCACCATTGATGGCCGGGCCATCGTCACTACGAGCACTTCACCTTCTTCAGGATCTTGCTCGGCCATGGTTTACCTCAAGCTTGATTGAGCGCCTTCTTTGATCGTGTCGACCATGCTTGGTGCAAAGAACACCAGGAAGATGCCGAACACGGCCCAGCCGAACTGGCCCCACGACATACGACCGGACTTCGCTTGGAAACCACAGAACGCGATGGCCGCGATCCCCAGGTAGTAACCAATGTCGTAGATGAGGAAGGACACGAAGTCCTTTGCCATGTTCTTCAATCCACTGAAATCCATTGCGGCATTGGCAAATTCAGGGATCAGGGCGAGCGAGAGAATCGACCCCAGCGTAGCGAACTTGGTAGCCTTGGCCATCCAGTCATTACGCATCATCGCTTTATGCGACGGGGTCTTTTGAGAGAGAACATTTTGCAGGGTTTGTGAAGCTTTGGCCTTGAGCCAAGTACGCCAAGTTTCTTTGTTAAGTCCTTCTACGTTTCGTGTAACCTTGGAAGTTTGAGATTGCATACCTTTGCCTCTTTCATCATGACGGGGAACCCCCGTACGTTACTGTTATTACTCTAAAAGGATTGTTAGGGCAGGTTTCCTTTATGAAGTCGATAGCAGTATCGGCATTCTTGAACAACCTGGTTTTCCCTAACGCGGTTACAACGTTGTAAACCTGTCCAGTCGAAGGACTTTCAATAATTAATACCCACTTTCGTCCGTCGCTTTCGATTCGTTCCTCAAGAACGACTCGGTAATCCGGCTGTGCGACGGCGAAAACCGCCAGCTCTCTTTTGTCTAGGCTCTGCATCATTTCCCCTGGGCAACCGTTGACTAGATACAGGGGCGATACTGGAGTCCCACACGTTTTTGATCTAGATCCCACCTCTCATTTCTTCCCTCTTTGGAGTTTTAATCCATGAAATGCTTGTTTCGTGACACAGAATAAGACTTTCATTTCACGAAATCAATGTTTCATTGCGATAAATTTGGATCCATGTAGATAAAAGACGAAAGGTCTAGCCCCAGGCATCAGCCCGGAAACGGTTCAGCTTCTATAAGTGATTGATTGGTCGACGAATTTCCATATCACGTCATCTGATGATGCGAGGAACGAGCCTCGCAATGAGCGGTAGTGGCACCAAGACAGTGCTTCACGCGCTAATGACAACGGGAAATACATTTTGTTACGGAAAGGGGACGAACGGTTGCGATGCGCGGGCTAGAGGGGTCGGGCAACGGAAAGGAGCCGCCCTGATCCGTTGCCCTTGATCAGCTGGCACAGATGCGCAAGGAAACAACCCCGCTCTATAGACCTGCTGACCCGACCCGGATTTTACCAAGCGGTCATTTTCTCGCACGCGAGAAAAACAATGAGTAAACCCTTTTTAGGTGTTGACCAAGGGGTTTACCCGTGCAAGGATGGTCCCACACAAATCAACGCTCACCGGAGAATACCCATGGCGATGAAAGTCACAACCGTGGCGAACCAGAAAGGCGGCGTAGGCAAAACGACTATTGAAGTCCATCTTGTGAGCCTCGCAGCCGAACAGGGTAAACGTGTTCTTGTTGTCGACCTCGATGAGGGTGATCTCTCGCAGTTCTACCCGCCTGTTGAAGACGGCGACGATACACCCTATCTCGAATCCAGCATGTTGTTCACCGATGGATACAAGGGCTTGTACCCCCGCCAGGTCGCACCGAACATCTGGCTTATTCAAGCCGACGTTCCCTTGCTTGATGTTGACGACATGGACCTCAGCATCGTGACCAATCTGAAAGGTGCGCTGGATCATTTCGCCGCTGACTTTGACCTTTGCATGATCGATACGCCGCCTAACCTGCAGCGCCGAATGATTGCGGCCCTTGCAGCATCTGATGCAGTCGTAGCCCCGTTCAATATCAGCGCCTTTACCCTCGCTCGTATGCCCAAGCTTCTGTCCACAATCGAAGCTGTGCGTGAGCAATACAACCCTGAACTGCAGTTCCTCGGGTTTCTCCCTAACCAGATCAACAGCCGTTCAAGCGAAGAACTTGAATTGCTGCCCAGCCTTCGGGACGACTACGGCGATGCCATGTTCCCGGTACATATCGTTCACCGCCCTTGCATCAACAAAGCACTCGCAAATGGAAATCCTGTCTGGTGGAAAGCCAAATCAGGAAGCCAGCGAGCCGCTGGCCAAGAAATGAAATCTGCCTGCGCCGCTGTTCTTGAGAAGGTCTGGTCAAACTGAGGTATATGCCATGACAAAGCCAAATTCGTTCGGCAGGGTCGCCGCCGCGACTGCCAAGAAACTTTCGGACTTTCAGAAGAAACCGGCGCTCAACGATGGGGAAACCATCATCGGGGTAAGCACTGGTGAAATCCAATGCATCAAACAGATCCGAAATCGTAATAACCCAGGCTTCACCAAGGAATCACTTGAGGAACTGGGCGACGACATTCAGCAGAACGGCCAGATCGAACCCGCAATTCTCAGGCCACACCCAAACCCGGAATCAGGATTCAAGTTCCTGATGGTCGCGGGAGAGCGACGGTATTTGGCATGCGAAATGAAGGGTATTTTGCTCAAGGCGGTCGTGCGTGAACTCACTGACGCACAAGCCAAGCGGATCCAGCGTTCGGAGAACGTACACAGCGAAAACCTTACTCAGCTGGACATTGCAATCGCTCTCAAGGCTGACAAGGAAGAACTGGGCACGCTGCAAGCCGTGGCTGACGAATGGAACAAGAGCTTGAACTGGGTAGCCGAGCGCATCGCTTACTTGGAGAACGTCACCAGTGACGGCGCTAGCCGTGACGCTGTAACGAAAGGCATCACTGCGGACATTTCAACCGTCAATGACCTGGCCCGCCTTGACCGTTTAGATAATGAGGCAGCCACTGACCTGCTACAGCGCGCAGACGCCAATCCAGATATGAACCTGCGCACCGAAGTGCGAACAGCTCTACGCACAACCAAAGCCCTGCGCGTTCACGGCGGAGCGAAAGCTAAGCAGAAACCACAAGGCCCTGCCCTTCTCGATGATGAACTCGACAAACTGCGAGAAGCCAATACTGTGTTGGCCGCCCAGGTTGAGACGCTGCAGTCCGAAGTCGACTATCTGAAAGCCGAACTGGATAAAGCTCGGGCCGCGCAAGCAGAGAACTGGAAAGCGCCGGAATGAGTGGCCGAATGTCTGACCAGGACTTGCGAATTCCGCCCGATGAGTTCGAACGGATCCGCTCATCATCAAAGATGCACGCCCGTAACCTCGACGTGGCCTATGAGCTGCTAGTCGAGGGAAAAGGGCTTGTAGCCGTTGCCAATGCCCATGGGCTCACGAAACAACGGGCACTCGCCATCCGCGACAAGATTTACTCAGCGTATCTCCTAAAGACGCCCGAGGGATGGAAGTGTGCGCAGATCTGCGCACCCACCGACATGATCGATCGCTTCGTCAAGGAAGCAGACGCAGAACGATTGCGCTATTGGCAAACGCACTCAATCACAACAAAGGATCTTGACCAATGAACAACGACAAACCAGTCACCATGAAAGAACTGACAGCCATTCTTGAGCCTCTGACCGAGGCTGTTGGCCGTATCGACAAATCATTGTGGCTGATGGCACAGCTTCAACTTGCTGCGGAATTTGAACCCGACCAAGGCCAGCGGCAGAAGCATTATCAAAAACTGACTGACGCCGAACTCGCTCACAAGAAAGCCCGCGAGGCTCTGACCGAGGCACAGCAGACAAAACCGCTGTCATTGCCAGATATTGGCCACACCGAGCTGGTGAAGCAGTTTGGCCAGGAGAAAGCTGATCAGCAGTACAAACCGGTTGTGGATGCGATGGAGCTGATCAGAGCTACGTCAGACCAACGAACAGCTGTTGAAAATATTGCGCCGGTTTTGACACGGCTCAGAGAAGCATGGAACCGCTAAGTGTAATGCCTGCCCCTGTATCGTACGGTACAGGGGATATTCCCTCTCGACCTAATCACAACTCCACCTCCGCGTCGTCTGACCCAAAAAGCGAGTAATCAATGTGATGGGTTGACCCGTCGCATTGCGTACGTTCTGTCATATTTGGGTATATCTCAGGTACGACACAGCGGTGCTCTCAAACTGCTCGAACGATCCACATTAAGTGACAGCCTTTCTGATACACTGAGACGAATACACCCAAAATGATACAGAGGGGGTTCCCTTGTTCGTCCGCGCATACCTCAGAGCCTCGACCGAGGATCAGGACGCCAGCCGTGCCCGCGATCAGCTGGAAGAATTTGTTGCAAGCCATGGAAAAGTTATCGCTGCCAGTTACATGGAGAACATCAGCGGCACGCTTGCAGATCGGCCAGAGCTTCAACGCCTTCTGAATGATGCGCGCCGTGGTGACGTCATTCTGGTTGAAGCTATCGATAGGCTGTCTCGTATGAATGACCAGGACTGGCGAGCATTGCGATCAGCAATAGACAGCCGTGGCCTGCGAATCGTAGCTGTCGACCTTCCCACCAGTTACCAGGGACTCACGTTGCCATCTGGTGACGAGTTCACCGACCGGATGTTGGCCGCTATCAATTCGATGATGACCGATATGATGGCGGCAATCGCCCGGAAGGATTATCTGCAGCGTCGTGAACGACAGTCACAAGGCATTAGCAAGGCGAAGGCCGCAGGAGTCTATAAGGGCAGACCGGCAGATCTGGAGTTACGCAAGCGTGTTGGGGAGCTTCTGGCCGCTGGCTTAGGTATCCGTGCAATTGCCCGCCATGCTGCTTGTTCAACAACGACTGTGATGCGAATTCGTGACGAACTGGGCGAAGGTGTATCCAGTTGAGCCGGTTGGGAATGAATGACTAGCGGAGGCGTAGCCGGAGTCTGTCAATCATTCACGACTGGCCGCCGCCGGCAGGCGACTTTGACGGCCTCACATCCACAGCAGAGGCCGAAGTGGTTAGAGATCATAAGAACCACGACTTAGAAGCCCTTGCATTACGCGGCTTCCAGAGCATTACCTAGCTCATGACTTGAGCGAACCTCAGTTCACATACTTTGCACCACCATCGCTCACTATCCATGAGCTAACCCTCGCTCACTATCTGTGAGCGAAGTTAGCTCACTGTATGAGCTACCCCCCCATGAGCTACCCCTCGCTCATCCATGAACGATATCCCTCATTTCGTGAGAGATAACGTGCATGGATGCACTACCTATCGCTCACCAGATGAGCTAGGATAACCCCATCATGTTCGATATCTTCCAAATTTGCACGATATCTAACACGCTTAAACAGCTCGCCGGAGGCATGATGATCGATGAAGAAGGAGAAGTCCGCGCACTGGTCCAACCGACACAACGCGGCACATGGGTTCAGACCGAACGCGCAGGTCACGAAGCTTGGGCGGCTCTCATTGCTCAAGCACCAAGAGCCGGACAACTGATGCATATCATTGTCCAGCACATGGACAAATCAGGGGCTTTGATCGTCAGCCAATCGACGTTGGCCAAGATGATGGACACATCCATTGCGACGACGAAACGGGCGATCAGTGTTCTGGCCAAGCACAACTGGATACAGACAATCAGTGTCGGTGGCCAGCGTGGGGGAACACTCGCCTATGTAGTGAACAGCCGGATCGCGTGGGCAGACAAGCGCGAGAACCTGCAGTACGCCCGTTTCAACGCTCGGGTACTTATATCGTCTGAGGATCAAGCGGATCTCGGCAGTGACAAACTCAAGCAATTGCCGACCATGAATGACGGCGAGATCCAATTGCCATCTGGCCCAGGTATGGAACCACCGGCCCAGGACTCGCTAGATGGCGTCGACCTGCCTGACATGCCATCGATTCCACACAGCGAAAAGAAGGAACCCTGAAATGACGAAACCCGCAGCACGGCAATGCTTGCGGGTTTCTAGGTTTTTTGCGAAGGAGCAAAAATCCACGTGCCCATCATACACCGGGGCCGTGGGTAATTACAGAGCGCGCCAATATGGCGTAATCAACCACACGGAGATCTAACCAATGTGTTCAAGCTATGTCCGGGCTCGGATCCGGCATGTGGAAGAGGTTTGCCAGAGCGATGGACCCGATGACTTTTTCACGGGCCCTGACCATGACGTTTATGAGGTTCTGGTCGAACACGGCCCTACGGCCGCATTTCTGGATTGGTTTCAGCAGGACGATCCCTACGACCTTTGCAGAATCGGCGACACCGCGCAGTTTATAGATTTAGGCAGCGCCAAATCCCCACAGGATGGTGCTGTCATTGACTTCACATTCGACGAGTTTTTCCCTCGTTGGCTGGAAGCTGTCGCGGACGTGGCCAAGGCAGAAATAGCACGCTTGGCACGCACTGCGTTGTCGAAGGTCAACGGCGAGACATAGGAGGGATTTTATGTCTGATCAACGATACGCCGTGGCCATCGCTCACGGTGATTCCGTCAAGCACTACAGCGAACAGTTTCAGACTCAGGCCAGCTATGCAGCTGCATGGAAAGCGGTACTGCAGAAAGCGCACAAACAAGCGACGGTCAGTTGCCAATGCCCAGGCACTGGATGCCGCCTCCTTGCTGTCCGGCATATGTCGGACAACGATTCATTCCACCTTTCCCGTTACCCACGCACCGGCGCCGAACACGCCTTGGATTGCGTTTACTACTCGCCAGATCCCGATAAATCGGGCCTTGGCTCGTACAGCAAAGGCGTAGTTGAAGAAACGTCCGAGGATGATCTAAAGATCAAGCTCACCCTATCACTGCGCAAGAAAGAGCCCGCAGATACTGGGCAAGCCCCCGAGGCGACTGGCAGCAGCTCGGGCAGCGGCAAGGCGACAAAACCAGCCATGACCCTACTCGGCCTGTTACACCTGCTCTGGAATGAAGCCGGGCTCAACACCTGGTCGCCGGGCATGGCTGGTAAGCGCGGCTTGGGCCTTGTTCATAGTAGGTTGCAAGACGCTGCAGATCGAATGCTTGCATCGAGAATGCGGATCGGTGATGCGCTGGTCATCGCTGCAGGATCAAAAGGGGTTCAGGCCGACGCCAATGAGCGGAAGGTCAAGAGCGCAATCAAAAACAACCGCCGCTTGCTGGTGATCGCGCCGCTTGCTGGCCACACCGAAGAACGCGAAAAAACCGCAGCTCGTTATCTCACCATTACAGGGTTCAACGGGGTGCCACGGATGTTCATGGATGAGGATATTTGGGCGACAGTTGCGCGGCGATTCAAGCGTGAGCTTTCGGCTTGGCGGCAGGGACGGCGGGTCATTGCCATTGTTCAGACCGACCAGCCCAGCGAGCCTGGCAAAGCACAGGCGCTCAATGTCGCGTTGATGGTGGTCAGTGACGAATGGATTCCGGTCGATTCCTCTTACGAAGCTGTGATCGAGGCGAGGTTGCGGGAGCAATCGCGCAGATTCGTCAAACCCTTGCGGTTCGACTCAAGCGAAGACCAGGTATTCCCGGATTTCTGGCTGATGGATTCCAGTGCCGGCACTGAGTATCCAATGGAGGTTTATGGCCGTTCCGATCCGAAATATCTGGCACGTAAAGAGGTGAAGGCCAGTTACTACCTGTAGCGACCTGCAATCGAAAATCGCCTTGATTGCAGGTCGGGACGTTTTCAAATGCAGGTCGCTACACCTAGTCAACGCTCATGGCCTCTACGTTCGGTACTCGGACGAATGGGGCCAAACGACGAGGACAGAGCAATGGGAAGACTACTGCGCCGAGGTGAAAGAGCATCCGCGTCAGGACGCGTCAACAAACGCGGCGAAGTCGTTCTCTATGTCGCGGAAGAGGAGGAAACTGCTATCGCAGAAGCACGACCGGCTGCGCTGGAAATCGCGTCGATTGCTAGCACGATCGTTTTCGATTGCAACCTTTTACACTTAGGGTGAGCAGTAGGACACGCTCGAAAAACTCAAAAATAGTTACCACGGTTAAAGCATTGAATTATATGGCTAGAATCAATACTAACGGTTAGTTAGGGTCCAGAACTGTTGGCGTCGACCAGGCCGAAGACGGGACGGCGCTTTTCAAAGCTCATGAGGCGACAAACTCCAGGTCACAACGCCGAATACTTCCACAGTGCTGTATTCGTCAGGAGTAACGGGCTTGTAAGCGGGGTTCGCTGATTCGAGTAGCCAACCTGCAGGTGACTTGCCCAAGCGTTTCACCAGCGGTTGATTATCAACGTAGGCCATCACGATATGACCAGGACATGGAGTGACGGTACGATCGATGATGAGGCGAGTGCCGGTAAAAATCCCCGCCTCGCGCATGCTGTCGCCTTCGACTTTGACAATCCAAATGTGTGGCGCTCGGATGTTCAGCAGCTCATCGAGTGAAATGGGGGGTTCGTAGTAGTCAGCTGCAGGGCTTGGAAACCCACCGGCAGCGCTGCAGGACAACATCTGCAGCGGAATACCAGATCCTAAAAGTGGTTGGATGGATACGACTTTCATAAATCACCGAAATACTGTTTGCATGTACAGTAATTCAGCTGATGCACAACAGCCAGCATGACGTGATGGAATGGACGACTGGTCTCATGCGTGCCCCCTTTGGGGGGCGGCTCTCGTGAACCAAGCCCCGGCCAAAAGCGCGCCGGGTCTTGGCCCTTCGGGCTTCGATCCTCACGTCTCCGGCCTGCGGCCTGCGCGCTCCGCTTGCCGGTCCTTCCGCATCACCAGGTAGGCTCATCAGCATCGGTAGGTAGCGGATCGCCCCAATGGCCTATCCGCCGCCTGGCCTTGCCTGCAAGGGGCTTTCGCGGCATATCCTTGTCGCTGCGCGCCTGCGGTATTCCACGACCCCTTGCACGCGGCCAGGCTCTGGATAGTCCGGGCTTACCGCGACCTACCGACGCTGACGAGCAGACCCACCACCGGCAGCGCGCTCCAGTTCCCCAAAGGCTTGATGCAGCCTGCGGCTGCTGCTTTAGAAGCGTTTATTTCCCGCTCCCAAACCTCGGCATCCAAGCAGCACCGGCAGAGCGGCGTTGGCAAGTGGATTCGATAAAAAACCCGCTCTATGGCGGGCTTGTTCGGGCGTTTAGCCGTGGGCTATATCGACGTGTTGTTTTGCTGTCATGTCCAGGCCAACCGCACGCATGACCCCGATCATGGTTTTCAATGTGGGGTTGCCGTTTTTCAGTTGGTAGAGGTGTGCGCGGGTAACGCCTGCCTCTTTTGCAATTGCGGTCATGCCTTTGGCGCGAGCTACCACGCTCAGCGCCTGCGCGATGAATGATGCATCCCCCGATTCAAAAGCATCAGCCATGAAAATGGCGATAGATTCGGCATCGGTGAGTAATTCCGCTGGGTCGTATTCGTAAATGGGTTCTTTCATTCGTCTTCACTCCACTGGCTTGCCAGAGTTTTAGCGGTCTCAATGTCCCGCGCTTGACTGCTTTTATCCCCACCGCAGAGCAATAGGACCAACTGATCGCCGCGCTGCTGGAAATACACCCGGTAGCCGGGGCCATGATGAATTCGCAACTCACTGACGCCTTGACCAACTGGCTGCACGTCACCGAGCAAGCCGTGGGCAACTCGCAACACCCGCGCCGCGATAATCAGTTTGGCCTTCTTGTCACGCAGTTTGCGTTCCCAAGTCATGTAAGTGGCGGTTTGGATAATCGTTTTCATGGGGTAAAGTGTATTATATATGTGACAGTCGGTCAAGCGGATTCACTGTTTCTCGCATGCGAGAAAGTAAATTATTAGTCTCATTCGATGATACTAAAGGTTGACTATGGTTTGAGATGTTGAGATAATTTCTCCGTCGAAGCAACCCCGCTTCGGCAGCTTGGAATAAGCGGCGGCAACCGCCCAAGCGAATTGCGAAGGAGACTGAAATGGCTGTTCATCGAGTAATTTGGGAAATGGACGTTGATGTAAAAGGTGGCCCGAAAGAAGCGGTGCAAGCTGTTGCGAAACAGTATTTCGCCAAGCACGTCGCAAATGGGGAACCAGGTAGCGCATGCGTATTCACCGTCATCGATCCAAAGGGGAAACGTGCGTTGGTCGACCTGGCACCGAGTCTCAGTGACCTGGAAGGCGACGACACCGAATAACGTCCTCAAGCGCCCGGCGTGTGTGTGCGCCGGGTGCCTCAATCAGATAGGTGAACCCCATGACACTTGATGAAGCCCTCGACGAAGACACCGTGGTCAGCAGAAGTGAGGCAATGGCCGAGTGCGAAAAACATTCCCTCGCCTTTGCAGATCTCGTTGACGAGCTGGGCGACCACACCGAGTACAAATCCCGCGACGTGATGCATTGGCTCGGGTACTGATCATGACCACGACTAAACCGGCTGGGCTCACTGAAATCCCGCTTACCCTCGCCATTGCAAAGCGAGACGCGCTGCGCGCTCAAGGCGTCAAATGCCAGTTGCGCTTTGTGAGCGGCGACCTTTGGAACGTGCTGTTGGCAGGCACAGACTACTAATTCGATAAGCCCGGTTCGCCGGGCATTCGGGTGCAATCATGAATCAGACACCACGCCAAGAACGTATGTTGTTCGGCGACGAGGCTGACGCTCACGCATTCTGGAAAGACAAAGAGTGGAAGACCTTCGCGGTTGATCTAATCGCTCATACCGGCAGGAAACAGAAAGTCATTCACACCATGTACGTGCGTGCGCGCTCAAGTGGTGATGCTGCACAATGTGCGAAAGACAACGACTGGACCCGCAAGCCGAAGCCGCGTTATGTCGCTCGGCTTGCAGGCCCCCGCGAACTGGGCTGCACTCCAGCCCCTAAATCGATCAATGATCAGGGATGAGTACCGTGAGAAATAATCAAAACACCCCAGCTCCAACGAGCATGCAGAACGCTGAGAAACCCAAACGCAAAACCGAAACGGATGGCATGTTCATAGCCTCAATGGTCGGGTGCGGTGCGCTCTTTTTGATCTTCCTGGGCGGCATTGGATCCTTGGTGAATGATTTTGCACTAACAAACAAACAAGAGTGGCTAAGTGTTTGCTCAGCATTTGCAAGCTCACTGGGCATTGCAGCCGGTTTTCTCTCCACGTTCATCGTTGCCGACTATCTGTGCAACAAAGATGACAAGCAAAAAAACAAATCTTAGTAAAATCGGATGATACTAATAGTTGACTCCGTATCGATCCTTTGAGATAATGAATCTGTCGAGGCAATCCCGCCTCGGCAGCTTGGAACAAAGCGGCGGCAACCGCTCCAAGCCACTCGAAGGAGATACAACCAATGACTACCGAAACCCACCTCCTGTATTTCAGCGATGCGAAAAACCTTCGCGACTACAGCGGTTTTACCGTTGAACCTTCCTACCAAGCCCGTCCTGGGCAAATCCCTTCCACCGTCACCCTGTACATGGTTGTCGCGCAGCGTTCCGGCATCGGCCAGCGCGAAGTTCTCGCAGAGTTCCCATTGGAACTGCACGCCGAAATCTTCCGCGACATGGCCGAAGCAACAGCCTCAGCCATCTGACCTCAGCACGCCCAGACCTCACGGTCTGGGCATCAGTGACGGAATGCGATCATGCCTATCAGGTACGTGCTCAAGCACTTTCATTTCTGCTGCGGTCTAGGCGGCGGGGCAAAGGGTTTCAATCAAAACAAACAGGTAGTCGGAAAGCTGCAGGCCGATTGGCGTTGCGTGGGTGGCGTCGACGTTGACGCTGGAGCGCTCAAAGATTTTGAGCGTTTGGCAGGTGTACCAGGTACACAGATGGATCTGTTCACCCGCGAGCAATACATCGCCTTTCATGGCAAACAGCCCCCATCGGACTGGCGAGAGGCTACGCCGGACGACATTCGGCGCGCAGCTGGCTACCAAGATCCTGACGTAGTGTTCATCAGCAGCCCATGCAAAGGCGCATCCGGCCTATTGTCCGAGGCTTTGAGCCTCACCCCCAAATATCAGGCGCTGAACGAGCTGACGCTACGCTGCGTATGGCTCATGTGCGAGGCATGGCAGCACAACCCGGTTAGCTTGATCGTGTTCGAAAACGTGCCACGACTTGCAAGCCGTGGTCGTCACTTGCTGGATCAGATTGGCCAGATCCTAGAGTTCTTCGGCTATGCCGTTGCGGAGACAACCCACGATTGCGGCGAACTGGGCGGGCTGGCCCAAAGTCGCAAACGGTTCTTGCTGGTAGCCCGGCACATCGAGAAGGTTCCGCCGTTTCTGTACGAACCTGAGAAGAAGTCGCTGCAGTCAGTTGGTGCCGTCCTTGGCCGTATGCCAATGCCGGGAGACATCGAGCGCGCAGGCCCGATGCACCGTGTGCCTTCGCTGCAATGGAAAACATGGGTACGGCTCGCCCTTGTCGAAGCTGGCAAGGATTGGCGCAGCCTTGATCAACTGGCTATCGAAGACGGATATCTGCGGGACTTTGTGATCGTGCCAGAGGCGTTTTCCGGCTACTTAGGTGTCAACGCCTGGAACAAGTCAGTCGGCACCGTGGCGGGCCAATCAGGCCCAACCAATGGCGCATTTTCGGTCGCCGATCCGCGCAGCCCTGCAGACGCTCCCCAATACCACCAGTACGGCGTGCGCAAGTGGGAGGACACCAGCGGCGCGATCATCGGCATCAAGTCACCAGGTCAAGGCACTTTCAGCGTGGCGGATCCGCGCGGCGCAGCTGGAGGCCACGGCAAATACAACGTTACTCGTTGGGATGGATCAGCCCGAACTGTGATTGCGGGAAGCACAACAGGGCAGGGGGCCTTTGCGGTACAGGATCCGCGCTCCGGTCTGCGCCGCGTCAAAGGGGATGCCTACCTAACTGGGGGGCATTACGGCGTAGTCCCGTGGGACAGCACCGCAGGTGCTGTATCCGCCAGTGCGCGCTTGGACAATGGCCGTTGGAGTGTTGCAGATCCTCGCATGCCTGCAGCGAATGAGCGCCTGACGTGTGTGATCAGAAGCCTTGACGGCACATGGCACCGACCTTTCACCACACTGGAAATGGCAGCACTGCAAAGCCTTGTCGAACCGGAGGAAATGCTAGAGCTGGACGGGTTGAGCGATCAGGCATGGCGGGAACGTATCGGCAATGCGGTTCCTCCGGACGCCGCCGAAGCCATCGCCGGCGTAATGGCCCAAACCATTCTGCTGGCCAAGCAAGGAGAAACCTTCTTGCTTAGCCACATGCCGGTATGGGTGCGGCCTGTAGCTGTCGGGCTGTCTTTGGCCAATCACCTCGATAACGCAGCATAAAACCGCGCCCCTAATGGGGCGCTACCTTCCCGGCCTACGCGGCGGCAACCGCCCCGGGAATTCAGCGAAGGAGATCCACAAATGCAATTTCGTGACCTCACTCAAAGCAAAGCCG
Source organism: Pseudomonas sp. AO-1 (assembly GCF_019775695.1). Classification (NCBI taxonomy): domain Bacteria; kingdom Pseudomonadati; phylum Pseudomonadota; class Gammaproteobacteria; order Pseudomonadales; family Pseudomonadaceae; genus Pseudomonas; species Pseudomonas sp. AO-1. The sequence continues at coordinate 49,736 of NZ_CP079948.1, read as the reverse complement.
AACGTTCATGCAATGCACTGCAATCCGCTGCGCGGCTGGCAGAACTGCACAAAAAGTGGTATTCAGCCGCCGAACTGTACGAAGCCGCCGCCTCGATCTGGCCAGGTAATGGTCAGACCTACATGCGACGAGCAGAACAATGTCGATCACTGAGTGATTGCGCTCGCGATGAAATGGACCTCTGAGGAACGAATTCATGGAAACTACACATGCGGAGCGCTCGGCTGATTACCTCGAACTACTGCTGTGGCTCGAAACCGCGTCCGAAGATGAAATCGTCGGTGCGTACTGGCTGGCAACAGGGGTTACGAAGGAAGACTTGCGCGTCGGGATACAAAGCTTGATCGAGTCTGACCGACCATCGTTGGCCAACCGATTCCCGGAACTGGGAAACGCGCCATTCAACAACGGAAAGTTCGTTCGCGAAGTGATCAACGAATGTCGGGCTTTGACCACCAAATAATCTCCCTCTTGCGTGCCCCCTTCGGGGGGCGGCTCTCGTGAACCAAGCCCCGGCCAAAAGCACGCCGGGTCTTGGCCCTTCGGGCTTCGATCCTCACGTCTCCGGCCTGCGGCCTGCGCGCTCCGCTTGCCGGTCCTTCCGCATCACCAGGTAGGCTCATCAGCATCGGTAGGTAGCGGATCGCCCCAATGGCCTATCCGCCGCCTGGCCTTGCCTGCAAGGGGCTTTCGCGGCATATCCTTGTCGCTGCGCGCCTGCGGTATTCCACGACCCCTTGCACGCGGCCAGGCTCTGGATAGTCCGGGCTTACCGCGACCTACCGACGCTGACGAGCAGACCCACCACCGGCAGCGCGCTCCAGTTCCCCAAAGGCTTGATGCAGCCTGCGGCTGCTGCTTTAGAAGCGTTTATTTCCCGCTCCCAAACCTCGGCATCCAAGCAGTACCGACAGAGCGGCGTTGGCAAGCCCTTTTGCTATTTTCTCGCACGCGAGAATGGCGACAAGCGGTCAACTTGGATTTTACTAACAGTTGACTTGCGTTCGATGATTTGCGATAATTTCTACGTCGAAGCAATACCGCCTCGGCAACCCGGAACCAGCGGCGGCAACCGCTCCGGGTAAATCGCGAAGGAGACACACCATGACTTTAGTTTTCGGCTCTTGCATCGAACCCGGTGGCATGGAACTGGACAACGACCGTGACGAAGTGGAATGCCCAGTGTGCAACGGCAAAGCCATCTCTCGTACCTGGGAAGCTTGCGAAGGGGGCTCGCTGAACGTTTACAGCAACCTGCATTGCACCGAGTGCAATCACTTCGAGGGGGACACTGGAGAAGGTGACGATTACGATCACCTCTTTAGCAGCGAAGAGTCAGATTATATCAAAGGCATTTATGCCGAAATTCTGGCCGATGAAGACGAGTGGGCCGCGTCTCAAGCCCAAGCGGAACAACCGCCTACCGACCTGGGCTGGCTGACAAAATCTGACTTCCTCACATTTGCCGCAGGCGTGCGCCAGGCAGCATAAACCCACCCTACAGCCCCGGTACGCCGGGGCATCGAAAAGGAGTTTCAATCATGGCCCGTGGCGTAAACAAAGTGATTCTGGTCGGGACTTGCGGTCAAGATCCCGAGGTGCGTTACCTACCCAACGGCAATGCCGTTACCAATCTGAGCTTGGCCACCAGTGAGCAATGGACGGACAAGCAGACCGGGCAGAAAGTTGAAAAGACCGAATGGCACCGGGTGTCGCTGTTCGGCAAAGTGGCCGAGATTGCCGGCGAATACTTGCGCAAAGGTTCTCAGGTCTACATCGAAGGAAAGTTGCAAACCCGCGAATGGGAAAAAGACGGGATCAAGCGTTACACGACAGAAATTGTCGTCGACATGCAAGGCACCATGCAGCTGTTAGGCGGCAGACCGCAGAACCAGGACGGCTCTAGCCAGGCACCGAGGCAGCAGGCGCCACGGCCTCAGCAACAACGGTCGGCACCGCAGCAAGCCCCGCAGCCGTCGCCACAGCCTGCGCCTGATTTCGATTCGATGGACGATGACATCCCCTTCATGGATCCCTACCGTTTTTCGTGTTTGCTGCAGTAGATCCGCAAAGCACCACAAAAGCCCGGCCAAGCGCCGGGTTTTTTGCGCTCATGCCGACAAATGGTAAAAATAGATTTTACTAACAGTTGACTCCTAATCCTGCTTTTGCGATACTAACCACGTCGAAGCAATACCGCATCGACAGCCCGGAACCAGCGGCGGCAACCGCTCCGGGCAAATCGCGAAGGAGATTCAAAAATGCGTCTATCCAGCAACTTCCGCAACCCTTGCATGGTTCGCAGCAACGTCCCATTGACCAATGATGAGATCGCTCACGTTGCGCCTTCCATCTTCGCAGTCGAAGCGCACGACAGCCGCTCCGATCGCTACCGCTACATCCCAACCGTCGACGTGCTCACCGCACTGCGCCAGGAAGGTTTTGAACCCTTCATGGCCTGCCAAACCCGCGTTCGCAACTCCGACAAGATCCAGCACACCAAGCACATGATCCGTCTGCGCCATGCGTCGAACATCATGGACAAAGAGGCGAACGAAATCATCCTGCTGAACAGCCACGATGGCACCAGCAGTTACCAGATGATGGGCGGTTGCTTCCGCTTTGTGTGTGCCAACGGCCTTGTACTGGGCGAAGCCGCGATGGATCAGAAAGTCCGTCACAGTGGCCGCCAAGACGTGATCGGCGAAGTCATCGAGGGGGCTTACGAAGTGCTGAATCAGTTCGCACTGATCGAGGATCAGCGCGAAACCATGAAAGAAATCCAGATCCGTCCCGAGCTGCAACACGCCTTCGCCGAGGCTGCTTTGGCGTACCGCTACGACCCAGCCGAAGGCCCGGCGCCGGTGACTGCTAGCCAGTTACTGCGCCCACGTCGCGCCGAGGATCGGGCCGATGATCTCTGGACCACCTTCAACCGAGTACAGGAAAACACCATCAAGGGAGGGCTTACAGGCCGCAACAAGCAAGGTCGCCGCACCACTACCCGCGCCGTCTCCGGCATTGACCAGGACGTGAAATTGAATCGCGCCCTGTGGGTACTGGCTCAGCACATTCGCCAAGCCGCCTAACAAGTCCAGGCCGGGCGCGCTGCGCCCGGCCAACCCCGCAAGGAGAAAGCCGCCATGCAAAAAGTTTTCTTTGTACCAGGGCAAACCACGATCATTGACTACGCACGCGAGATCGGCCCCAACATGTGGGCCGCTCGTTGCAGCTATCTGATGTTGCCGGAGATCCGCATTCGTCACCCCGGCGCTGTGCTGGACGATCAAGCGGCCTTCCTGCAGGCGCAGGAAGCGGCCAACGGCACCAAACCCGAGCGCATCACAGAGGCCCGCTTTGATTTTGCGATCAGCCGCGGCCAGGTGCTGGACTACTTCGCCGACGATGCCGGCGATTCATTCATACTGCAGGCCCCCGAGGTCGGTGATTTGGTGCGCGTGTATGCCCGTTGTTACGGTCATTGCTGGTCGTTCCTGAGTTTGCCGATCATCACCCATAGCGAGATCCGTTCCCGGATCCGCGCAGCGGTGGCCACAAATCATTGACCACTGAAAAACGGAGTAACTACATGCAGCCGATCTACACCGCCGAGGACTGGAAACGAATATCGCCGGTATTCGCCTCGCGCCGCTTGGCGGTCTCTACGGTAGAGATCGCCAAGGCCATCTTGGTAGATGGCCAGCGACCGCAAGACGTGGCCAACGCTAGAGACATGTCGAAACAGACCGTTCATGCGGCGGTAAAGCGGGTGCGTGCCATCTTGGACGAACACGGGGCCAGCGAGCTGGTTCCCGTTATGGTTTGGTTGCCACCCGAGCTGGCCGCGCAAGTCATGGAGATGGCCAAGCCCTATATGGACGCCAAACCGGCACCGAAAAAGGGTGGCAAGGATGCGTAAGACCGACTTCAAATCATGGCTCAAAGACAACGGTATGGCACTGCCGGTACTGTTTGAAGATGACCCGGTGGCCTACACGTTCGCGCCAATGACAGTCACCCTCACGCCGGAGCTGCTGCACCAGCTCGACCGCGTGCGCCTCTTACAAGACGCTGCCGATGATCACAACTGCCCGGATCGGCAAGCGCTGGAAAGCGAGATTGAACAAGCGCACCGCTTTGTGAGCTGGACGCTACAAGGTATCGTTTTCCCCGAATCAAAGTGAATGGTACTCACCAATGAAAACAGCCACAACGCGACGCCAGAAAATCCTATTTGTTGGGCTGGTCATCTTTGTAGTTACCGGATGGATTCAACAAAAATACGCTAAGTACCGCGCCCAAGCTGACTATGAAAATCACTGTGCGGAGATTGCGAAAAACCCGGCGCGGGTGCCATGCCTAACCCCGACGCCGCCCGACATTCCATTGCCTGCACAGGGTTAGAGTCTCCCACTGATCTCGGTTAAGAGAGGTGCAAATGCAACACTCAATCGCTGAACTTCGAAATATTGCCAGTGAATGGCGGCAAAACAACCAGGAACACACTGGGGGGATTGTGTGCATTTGGGAGCGCTCAGCCTACTGTTGGAAAAACGAGCTGCGCGATCCGAACCATGAAAGACCAGGTGTGTACGCAGTTTTAGAAGATGGCCAAGTGTTTATTGCCCAAGGTGGTGATTACTCGAACGGGGCCAAACAGTGGGTAGAAGTTGCCCCTGCAGCAATCAAAAATCCCGCCTAGATCTACCTCAAAATTCTTGTCCTGCGCGTGCCCCCTTCGGGGGGCGGCTGTCGTGAACCAAGCCCTGGCCAAAAGCGCGCCAGGTCTTGGCCCTTCGGGCTTCCATCCTCACGCCTCCGGCCTTCGGCCTGCGCGCTCCGCTTGCTTTGTAACGTACGGCACAGGGTTTTCTTTGCCGCCCTGCCGGGCGGATTTGAAAACCTACCGGCCATGCGGCCGGGCGCTGCAGAAACTCACGTCCAAGGACAGTGCACGACTCAGGAAATCGCCCTGCAGTTACCCACCGTCCAGGCATGAAGCGCGCCTGGCCCGTGGATAACTGCACCGCTCGCTCTGGCCTTTGATGGGCCCCGCTCGCTGGGCGATTTGTCGTGCGTGAATTCCTGCAGCGCAAGAGCAACCTTCGGCGACCAAGAGCTGCGCCCTTGGATCCGCAGACCAATTCCCCGGCCACATGGCCGGTCGCCGCTGAGCTCACGTCCAAAGACAGCGCACGGCTCAGGAAATCGTCCTGCAGTTACCCACCGCCCAGGCATAAAACGCGCCTGGCCCGTGGATAACTGCACCGCTCGCTTTGGGCCTTTGTTGGGCCCCGCTCGCTGGACGATTTTTCATGCGTGAGCCCACCGGCGAAAGAGCAGCCTTCGGCGACCAAGAGCTGCGCCCTTGGATCCGCAGCCATAAAGTCGCCTGACCGGCAGCGGCCAGACTCAAATACCTGGCGTTCATCCTGAATCGTCAGGTATTTGCGACCGGCTCAACTGAGGGTTGTTCTGCAGGCACTTCGACCAGCTCTTTCGCATCAACGAACAGCACTTTGCAATCCACGCATTGCACGCGACCGCTCAAGCCCGGTTTGCCCCACAAGTTCAGGTGACAGCTCGGGCAGGTGTATTTGCGCTTGTTCTTTGGATCTTCGGGATTTGTCGCCGGGGTCAACAATCCGGCAGAAGTCAGGGCAAGCAGATCTATCGTAGGATCGCCCACGGGCTGCTCCACGGGTTGACCATCCGGTCCGTAAAGCTGTGTAGCTGACATGGCTACCCGTTGGGTAACCACGTCGATCCAAGAAAGCATGCCGCCCTGCTCAATGAGTTCCTGACATGCGACAGCAAATGGCCCGCCGTCAATGATGTAGTGCGTCATCTGCTGGCCGCATTGCTTCCCACCAGGTTCACCCGTATCGGACGGCATCAATCCGATGGACTTCATTTTGTTGGCCCACTCGCGGTTGTGGTAGCCGCTGCGTGAGCGCGTGCCGAAATGGTCTTGCCACTGGTGCACCTGTTCGTGTGCCAGTGTCGAAAGTGTTTGATCGATCCGGCGATGCGCGAAGTACGCGCAGTTCAGTGCGATCTCATCGCTTTTTCCCGCGCCGTTCCGGCGCAGGAACCGCGATGGCGAGAAGTACCCAAACGTGTTCGCTTTCCGTTGCAGGGTGAAAATGCAGCCGGGGAGCTGACCGCCGAATAACTTCTCGTTGAACCAGTCGTAAGCACCCTCGATTTCTTCGTAAAGCTGCTGACTTGGCGTGGCCGACATATGGACTCCTTTCTCGCATGCGAGAAAACCCCCGCGCCTGTTTACAAGCGGCGGGGTGGGTGAAATTCGTGCAAAGCTTATCCTGTATCGTACGATACAGAATGCACCCGAAAAAAGGGGGTTGCCCCCCTCTCAACCAAAGATTCCAAGCAGGTGGCCAACGACCATCAGCAGTGCGCCGATGGCCATGCCGGAACCTATGAGCAGCGCGCAAAATCCCACGGCCCGGCGCTGCGCTTGGGCCGTGAGCAGATTTGCGGAACTCCGGTTTATCTCGTTACCAATCCTTGCGACCGCTTCGCGGCCAGCAAGGACTAGCGCGTTACGCTCCTTTTCCATCATGGACTCAAAGTTCATTTGCGACTGCAGCAGTGCTTTGCCGGAACCATCACGCACAGCCTCGGAAATCTTCGCCGCCAACTCGCCGTCGACCTGTTCCAGGCGACGGACGAGCGCGTCGAAGTCTTCCATCATCTGCCCGACCATCGCCTCTCGTGCTGTCGTCGCGTCTTTGGCCATCGCTTACTTCCCCTTCCCGAACAGAGCGCCATAAACCTGATCCAGGTTCTGCCAGGCCGACTTGGCGAGACGCTGAACCGATATCATCCGCTTGGCCTGTTCCTTTGCCGCATCGTCTTGCGCTGCGCGCAACTGCTCGCGGTAATCCGTGGTGTCCTGCACCACAGCGGCGATGTTGGTTTTCAAAGCCCGCAAGCGTTCGAACACTTCGTTCGAATAAATCACCGCATCACGCTTGAGCGTGAATTTCTTCTCCATCTCATGGAACCCCAGCACAGCGGCGAACGTATGAGGCAGGTCGTCAGCGTCATCAATTTCAACCTTGTTGAACACCACCAAAATGCGGCTGCGTGGCACGCCCAACGCGGCAAGTGTCTTGATCGTGTTGATGGTGTCGGCTTGCTGTTTCTTCTCCGATACCGTTGGAACCAGGAAGTAATCGAAATCTTCATGGGAGCCCGCGAACTGGCCCATGTATTTGAAAAAATCCTCGACGTTGGATGCTCCAACGTCTACTACGGCGTTGTCCTCGGTCAGCAAGATCTCTGACAACTCACCGAACTGGCGGCCTTTCATTCGCTCGATCTCGGCGGCATCGTCTGATGCGCCGGCGTTAATCGTCTCGATTGCGAAACGCACGCCACCCATTCGCGGCGACAACAACGAGTCGGATACGGTGGTCTTTCCGGTGTTACCGCTGAAATTGACTACTGCGACTTTCATTTTGGCGTCCTTTTTCGACGGCCTGCACTCTCGTACATGGCCAAATCTGAGGCGTTCTTATCGTCCCCAGGGTTCATAATCTTGCTCAGCTCACTCGGCCCCAACGGGGCCGTTTGACTGACCGGTGATTCTGCATCTGTATCGTACGATACACCTCCTTCCTTTTCCGGCGCCTCACGTTCGATCACAGGTTGCACGCTTGGCACTTGGCTCGACGTTGCAGCCTGTTTCTCCGGGTTCTGTTTCTGAGCTTTGCGATACCGATACAGGTAGCTTTTCAGCGTCTCCATACTCAGTTCGATACCCTGTTGCTTCAACACATCCAGGATCACTTGGCGACGTACACCCGCACTTAGTTGCTGCTCAATCAATGGCATCACCTGGCGTATTTTCGCTGCCTTTGTCTCAGGCTCTACCGCCATCAGGGCATTCGTTAGATCTTTGTCGTTCATTTTGCACCCTACCTGCACCCCTGTTGCACTCTATGTGCATCTTACCTGCCCCCTACCTGTAGTCAAGTTGCACTGCTCTTGCACTCTTGTAGCACCCTTCCTGCACCCTTCCTGCACCCTTTCTGCATACCACCCTACGGCCTTCGGCCTAAACAGTGGATACGCCCTTAACAAGAGCTTCGATTTTTCCCCTTAACAGGGTCAAAATCTCAATACACATCACGCACCCCCCTAGCGGGAGGCGCAAGCCGCGCAGAGCGCGGCCTACAGCGAAATCCATGCAATTTATTACGCTATACAATTGCTATACAAAAGTACCATCTAGACCAGCAAAATCAAGCTTTTTTTGTATTACATTTGCTATACGCGGTTCGGACCGATATTGTACCTGTGAAAATGCGTCAATTTCGGCTCAGAGAGGACCACCGTGGCGAAGACACTTCCCATACGTTTGAACGACGAGCAAGAGGCTCGGCTTGAGCAAGCGGCGGCATTGGCAGGGTACAAACACCTGTCGACTTATGTGCGTGACAGGGCTCTGGCGAGCGAGAAATCGAGTGGCCGTCAGAGTGATTTGGACAGCTGGGCAGATCAGCAACGCACACTCGGTTTGCTCGAAAGTATCAGCCAGGCTCAGGCGGAAAATCGAACCCTTCTAACCATCGCCGTGCATCTGCTTCGACAAGGGTTGCAGCAAGGAAAGGTCAACGAGTTGCGCGCCGAACTCAGCCATTTGGCTGATCCCGATCAGCTAATCAGCAGGCTATTGCCCGAGCTGGCCAGCGACATTGAACGTCTATCAGGAGAGGACAATGCATAAAAGAGAAGTCGATTCTGCAACGATGACAGCGGGTTTCGGTTTGCCGATCGCTGGATGGGGAGCGGGGGTCTACTTGGCACAGATGCCACTGACCCCCTTCCCTGCAGCTTTCAAGGAAACACTCCACAACGGCTGGCACAATCCAATTGTGTTGGGAGCGACAATCGCCACATCAGTAGCCGCCGCCTCTCTGGTCTACTACCTGCAGGAATATTGTGACGATGGGTTCCGGGGAGAGCAGTACCAGGAATTCCTACGGGGTTCGCAGATAAAGAACTGGCACACCGTCAAGGCCAAGGTAAATCGCCGCAACGCGCAGACCAATCGCGAACGTAAGAAAAAAGGGCTGGCCAAGTCTGATCCCATCATGATTGGCAAGCTGCCAATGCCTCTGCACCTCGAAGATCGAAACACGATGATTTGCGCATCTATCGGCGCCGGTAAATCTGTGACGATGGAAGGAATGATTGCCTCGGCGTTGAAGCGTGGGGATCGCATGGCTGTCGTCGACCCGAACGGGACGTTCTATTCCAAGTTCAGTTTCAAAGGGGATTACATCCTCAATCCCTTTGATGTTCGGTCTGCGGGCTGGACGATCTTCAACGAGATCCGTGGCATCCATGACTTCAACCGGATGGCCAAGTCGATAATCCCGCCCCAGGTTGACCCAAGCGATGAACAATGGTGCGCGTACGCACGCGACGTGCTGTCAGACACCATGCGGAAGCTCAAAGAAACCAACAACCCAAACCAAGACACGTTGGTAAACCTGCTTGTGCGTGAGGATGGCGACACCATCCGCGCCTTCCTGGCCAACACGGATTCCGAAGGCTACTTCCGGGACAACGCAGAAAAAGCCATCGCAAGCATTCAGTTCATGATGAACAAATACATTCGCCCTCTGCGCTACATGAGCAAGGGTGAATTCTCTATCTATCAATGGGTAAACGATCCAAACGCCGGCAATCTGTTTATCACTTGGCGGGAGGACATGCGCGACACCATGAAACCGCTTGTGGCCACGTGGATTGACACCATCTGCGCCACGATTCTCAGCTCGGAACCGATGACGGGTAAACGCCTCTGGCTGTTCCTCGATGAGCTGCAATCACTCGGGAAACTGGAAAGCTTTGTTCCAGCGGCAACCAAAGGCCGTAAGCATGGCTTGCGAATGGTCGGCAGTCTGCAGGACTGGTCGCAGCTCAACGCCAGTTATGGCCGCGACGATGCGGAGACGCTGCTGTCGTGCTTCCGGAACTACGTCATTCTTGCTGCAGCGAACGCCAAAAACGCAGGCATGGCCAGCGAAATCCTCGGCTCTCACGATGTTAAGCGCTGGAGGAAATCACACACGGCAGGCAAGTTGACCAGGACTGAGGAAGTCACGCGGGATGAGCCGGTGGTACAGGCTTCTGAAATATCCAACCTTCCGGATCTGGTCGCCTACGTGAAATTCGGTGAAGACTTCCCAATCACCAAAGTGAAGACGCCATACATCGATTACAAAGAGCGCGCCCAAGCAATCATGATCACCGGTCAGGCGGCGTAGCGAGGTAGCCATGTTCAACGTTACCTCTATCAAGGGGAGCAACCAGTACGCTGCAGCTGGGTACTACACAGCTGCAGACGACTACTACGCAAAAGAGTCCCCTGGCGAATGGCAGGGAATAGGTGCCGAACTTTTGGGATTGGAAGGACCCATCGACCAACAAGAGCTGGCCAAGCTGTTTGACGGCAAGCTTCCGAACGGCGAAATGATGCCGAAGCCCGTCAACAAGGAAACCGGTGAAATAGTCACTCGCCGTATGGGCTTGGACCTGACCTTTTCAGCACCAAAATCTGTCTCGATGCAGGCACTCATTGCCGGTGATAAGGACGTGGTAGCGGCCCACGACCGTGCCGTTACCAAAGCTATGGAGCATGTCGAGAAACTGGCGCAGACCCGCAGAAAGGAACATGGCAAGTCCATGCTCGAAAGGACGGGCAATCTGATTATCGGTAAGTTCCGGCATGAACTCAGCCGGGCCAAAGACCCTCAGCTGCACACACACGCTGTCGTCATGAACGCAACACGGCGTGCGGACGGCAAGTGGCGAGCGATTCATAACGACGACATTTTCAAGATCCAACCGCAGATTGACGCCATGTACAAAGGCGAGCTGGCCAAAGAGCTGCGCGAGCTGGGTTATGAGATCCGAGTGTTGGACAAGGACGGAAATTTCGAGCTGGCCCATATCTCAAGGGACCAGATCGAAGCGTTTTCAAGCAGGGCCAAAGTGATCGAGGACGCGCTGGCCAAGGACGGCAAAACGCGGAGCAACGCTACTGCATTGGAAAAGCAGATCATTGCGATGGCCACCAGGCCACGGAAGGACGAGCGCGACCGGCATCTGGTCAAAGAATATTGGGTCACGAAAGCGCGAGAACTGGGTATTGAGTTCGGCGGCCGCAGTCAGCTTGATAACCGTGAATATGGCAGGCGATCAGAGAGCATTCATGCGGAACACAACCTTCCAGAAGGAATCTCGGCTGGCCAGGCAGTTGTTCAGTACGCAATAAACCACCTGACCGAACGTGAGCAGGTTGTCGGTGAATCAGATCTGCGCACAGCGGCGTTAAGACGCGCCGTTGGGTTGGCTTCACCAACAGAGGTCGACGACGAAATCAAACGTCTGGTGAAACAAGGATCGCTAATCGAGTCGCCACCTGCTTACAGGATGGCTACCGCACCTGACGGGGCGGCGCTGTCACCTGCAGGGTGGCGCGCCCTGTTGAAAGAGCAAAAGGGATGGTCTGAGAAAGAAGCCCAGCAGTACGTCAAGAAGGCTATCGACCGCGGCTCATTGGTTGAAGTCGAAAAACGCTACACCACTCAAAGGGCGTTGAAGCGCGAGAAAGCAATTCTTGCCATCGAGCGCACTGGTCGCGGGCAGGTCACGCCTCTATTGACCAAAGAACAGGTAGCGAAAGCGCTTGAGGGTTCAACGCTTTCGGCTGGCCAATACCAGGCCGTGGAAGTGATTGTCAGTACAAGCAATCGTTTTGTCGGCATCCAGGGCGACGCGGGCACCGGGAAAACTTACTCTGTTGATCGCGCTGTGAAGCTGATCGAATCCGTCAACAACGCCATGACTGAGCGTTCGACAACGACCGACGCAACGTTTCGTGTGGTAGCACTGGCCCCCTACGGCAACCAGGTGACCGCGTTGAAAAACGAAGGGCTTGATGCACACACACTTGCCAGTTTCTTCCATACGAAAGACAAGAAGCTAGACGAGCGAACAATCGTTGTTCTCGATGAAGCAGGGGTGGTCGGAGCTCGCCAGATGGAGCAGCTGATGCGAATTATTGAGCAATCAGGTGCACGACTGGTCCAGCTGGGTGACACCAAACAAACAGAGGCCATCGAGGCTGGTAAGCCATTTGCTCAGCTGCAGCAAAACGGCATGGAAACAGCGCGTATCAAAGAGATCCAGCGTCAGAAAAATCAGGAATTGAAAATCGCTGTACAGCATGCCGCAGAGGGAAATCCCGGGAAGTCCCTTGCTCACGTAAATCATGTCGAGGAATTTCGCGACCCTGCCCTTCGGCATGAAGCCATCGTCCGAGACTACATATCGCTGACTCCAGAGGAACGCAAAGAAGTGCTGATCGTTGCGGGTACGAACAAAGACCGCAAACAGATCAACACCATGACGCGAGAAGCGCTCGGCTTTGTAGGCAAAGGTCTAGAGCTACCGACGCTCAACCGCGTGGACACGACACAGGCGGAACGCCGGTATGCGCCCAGCTACAAAAAAGGGATGATCGTTCAGCCAGAGAAGGACTACATAAGGGCTGGCCTGACGCGAGGCGAGCTGTACACCGTTGACCAGGCCCTGCCCGGCAACGTCCTTGTAGTGAAGGATAAAAACGGAAACCGCGTCGAGTTCAACCCCCGGAAATTGACCAAACTCAGCGTCTACAACCTTGAGAAGCCAGAATTTTCCGTTGGCGATCTGGTACGAATTACCCGCAACGATCAAAAGCTGGATCTCACCAACGGCGACCGAATGCGAGTGGTCGGTAACGTCAATGGAGTGATCGAGCTGGCCTCCGTCAAAGAAAGGGACGGCAAGCCGGAAAGGGTTGTAACGCTGCCAACCAATCGGCCATTGCATCTGGAACATGCCTACTCTGCGACTGTTCACAGCGCACAGGGGCTCACAAATGATCGGGTAATGATCTCCATCAACACCAAAAGCCGGACCACTTCCCAAAACCTCTGGTACGTGGCCATCAGCCGGGCCAGATACGAGGCTCGCATCTACACCGACAAAATTGCTCACCTACCAGCTGCAATTGCCAACCGTTATGACAAAACAACTGCGCTCTCGCTGCAGCAGGAACGTGAGCGTCAGCGTAAAGAACCTATCAAGCCGCGCACGGTCTTGGACGGCAAGGCGATGGAAAAGAAACAGCGTACCGCGCTGGACGGTGCAAGCGCCGGTAAATCAGGCGTGTAGGTGGGGTCTGGGGAGTTACGGAACAGAAAGTGCACTTAAGCCCAGCACCTTCCCGCAACCCCTTGCGACGTCTGGTGGTTCGGGAATAACCATCCATTGACTGATATCGCGCACAGGTCTTCACTGCTGCCCTACCCTAATCGGGAACAGAGGATGGAACCCATGGCTGCATACCTTCACTATCTCAAAATTGAAAAATTCAGAGGCATTCGCTCGCTAAGATGGCACCCAAGTGCCGGGGTCAACGTGATTCTAGGGGGAGGTAATGTAGGGAAGTCGACGTTACTGGAGTCTATCGCACTCCTGCTCAGCCCTACCAACAGCTACACCTTGGCGGATGCTGACTACTGGAGTCGAGACGTTGAAGCCGAATTCCTGATCGAAGCAGTTATATCGTTACCCGGCGAAAGCGCTATCAATCAGCAGGGAGCGATGGCTTGGCCATGGGAATGGGACGGCCGCAATGCCGTCCTTCCTGAAGTCGCCGGAGATACGGAGCAAGCACCTAGACCGGCCGTTTACAAGATAAGAGTGAGAGGTACTGCCGAGCTGGAGTTGGCATATGAAATAGTGCAGCCCGATGGGAACTGCGCTTCATTGTCAGTGGCTCTGCGTCGATCCATCGGAGTCGTTAGGCTCTCCGGTGATGATCGCAGCGATCGGGATTTGCGTTTAGTGTACGGCGCCGGCTTGGACAGACTGCTGGCTGACCGGGGGCTGCGTGCACGCTTGGGCAGGGAGATTGCGGCAGATCAAATTGAGCAGCATCTGGATCAGCCGGCGAGAGAAAAGTTGGATGCGCTGGATTTACTGTTCGGGCGTAGAGCGCTTCCAACCGAGTTGGGATTGGCATTTGTTGGCAATGCAGGGGTGTCGGTAAACGCGCTGGTCGGCTTGACCTCAGATAAAAACGGGGTTGCTCTCCCGCTAATCAGCTGGGGGTCGGGAACTCGACGATTAGCTGCACTGGCTATTGCGGACTCCTTACAGGACGGCCATCCGATCACAGTCGTAGACGAGTTGGAACGCGGACTAGAGCCCTACAGGCAGCGACAACTAATGAAAACGCTTATCGAAGGCGCTGGCCAGGCGTTCGTCACGACCCACAGCGCCACCGTCGTCAGCGCCTCTGAGCCAGCATCCCTTTGGTACATCGATTCGGCCGGCAGCATTGGCAATTTGCCCAAAAGTAAAATTGCGCGACACCAATCGGTGGACCCAGAAGCGTTCCTCTCCAGACTGACTATCGTTGCTGAGGGCGCAACAGAGGTAGGTTTTCTGGCTGCGCTACTGGACAGATACGTACCTGACTGGAGCGATCATGGTATTTACATCAGCGACGCGACTGGAAACGACAATGTTTTAAACCTGTTGGAAGCTCTGTCTACGGGCGGTTTGAAATTCGCGGGCTTCGCCGACTTTGAAGGGCGATTCGATGGGCGCTGGCGAGTACTGAGAGATCGAATTGGTCATCTTCTTTTCCAATGGGAACGGGGTTGCTTGGAAGAAAACATCATTCCTCTAATCCCTCATGCTCGTATATTTCGATTCATCGAAGACCCGGCCGCAGAAAAAACCACCATGCGCCTTAGGACGCTAGCCGACCGGCTTGGAATCGAGTCTGTCGATTTCGATGTAATCTCGGACCGCTCCGATGAAGAATTAATGGCCTTGATCGTTGCTGCTGCTACCGGCCAGATACCCGAACACTTGGTGGATGCTGAAAAAACCGTAAAGAACCCCTACAAAGGACACTCATCCGTCTGGTTCAAGTCCGTAGTAGGCGGCCGTGAATTGGCTGAAAAGGTCCACGAGTTGGGGATCTGGCCACTTTTGCAGGCCCGTATGGTTCCATTCCTAAACGCCATTCGAGCTAGCGTTGGACTTGAGCCTTTGCCAGAGGTGGAGCAATGAGTGATGCTTCCGTTGCAGCCGCTCTTCGTTCAGATGCCCGCTTAGTCGTAATAGAAGCTCTCAGCGAACAGCTAAGGAAACTCTGAAGAAGACTTCCAGATTTTGGCAAAATACCCGGATTCCACCCGCTGAGTTTCCCCATGAAGCAGATGACCTTCGCTGACGCCGAGTACGCCGGTAAGCGCAAACAAACCCGCAAAGAGTTGTTCCTGATCGAGATGGATCGGGTGGTGCCGTGGAAGGGTTTGATTGCCTTGATCGAGCCGCATTATCCCAAGGGTGAAGGCGGTCGTCCGGCCTATCCGCTGATGGCGATGCTGCGCGTGCACCTGATGCAAAACTGGTTCGGTTACAGCGATCCAGCGATGGAAGAGGCGCTGTACGAGACCACCATCCTGCGCCAGTTCGCGGGGCTGAGCTTGGAGCGTATCCCCGATGAAACCACCATCCTCAACTTCCGTCGTTTGCTGGAGAAGCACGAACTAGCCGCCGGCATCTTGGCTGTCATCAATGGCTATCTGGGCGACCGAGGGCTGTCGCTGCGCCAAGGCACGATCGTCGATGCCACGCTGATCAATGCGCCGAGTTCGACCAAGAACAAGGACGGTAAGCGCGACCCGGAAATGCATCAGACCAAGAAGGGTAACCAGTACTACTTCGGCATGAAGGCGCACATCGGTGTCGATGATGAGTCGGGCTTGGTGCACAACGTGGTGGGCACGGCGGCCAACGTGGCCGATGTCACCCAGGTCGATAAGCTGCTGCACGGCGATGAGAACATGGTCGGTGCCGACGCGGGTTACACCGGCGTCGAGAAACGCCCTGAACATGAAGGCCGGGAGGTCATCTGGCAGATCGCCGCCCGCCGTAGTACTTACAAGAAGCTTAATAAGCGCAGTGCTTTGTACAAAGCCGCGCGCAAGATTGAGAAGGCCAAGGCTCAGGTACGAGCCAAGGTCGAGCATCCGTTCCGGGTGATCAAGCGCCAGTTCGGTTATGTGAAGGTGCGCTTCCGTGGTCTGGCGAAGAACACGGCGCAACTGGTGACGCTGTTCGCGCTGTCGAACCTGTGGATGGCGCGCCGACATTTACTGGCGAATGCAGGAGAGGTGCGCCTGTAATGTGGGAAATGGCTGCCGCGAGGTGCTCGCGGCGGCTAAAAACACAGAAATAAGCGGGTGATCTGAGCGTTTTTGATCGATTTGCCGCTTTTAAAATCGGCAGGGGCTGAAGTCAGCCAGAAATACACAACTACTTCAGACCATCCTTAGCAAGTAATGCGGGATGGGTCGGTGATTAATTCGAATTTATTCTTCCACTTTCACCCGACATGCACGATGACATTTTTCGCATGTGCGCCATGCCCTATCGGCATGGCTTGCGTCCCCCTGCCCAACGAGAGTTTGAAATCTACCTATGCGGCAACATCGCCTTAATGCATACCAAAAAGGCATGCGACCTATCAAAAACAAGCAATGGTGCATATGTCAGCTATCGATAACGATATGTCACACCTCATTGGTGCTGCTCGGCACCACTCCGTGACCCGCACATTCCACTTCAGTCCGCTTGGAGCTTCACTGTGAAAACAATCTTGCGAATCGCCACCGCTCTTAGTTTGGCGGCACTCTCCTGCGGTGCATCCGCCGCTACAACTAGCTGTGACACATCGCATTCCATGAGCATTCAACTGCTCGGTTCTGGTGGCCCAATCTCTGACGACGCTCGTGCATCATCGGGGGAGATAGTCTGGATTGATGGAAAGTCGCGACTGCTCATTGACGCTGGCGGTGGTACGTACCTGCGCTTTGGCCAGGCGCATGCCCGATTGGAAGACCTGAACTTCATCGGCATTTCGCATTTCCACACAGACCATAGCGTCGACTTACCCGCCATCTTGAAGGGCGCGTATTTTATGGCCTCGGGTCACACAACCGCACTGGTCGGTCCGGATGGATCTGACTCATTCCCGAGCATGACGGAATTCTTCCATGACACGTTTGCTGCCAAAACGGGCTCGTTTGCCTATCTCGAGGGTCTGCATGATGGCAGTGATGGGCTGAATCTGAAGATCAGCCCGATTATCAACGTGGATCGCCACGCCGAGAAAGCCTCCCTCGTCTATCAAGACGCCGAGGTTAAGGTTTATGCGTACGGCATTCCGCACGGTGATGTGCCGACCTTGGCATTTCGCATCGAAGGCAAGTGCGGCACGATCGTGATCTCCGCGGATCAGAACGGCAGCCGTGCCGGGTTCGTCGACTTTGCCAAGGGCGCTGACATTTTGGTTATGCCAGCTGCCATCGATGACGATGCCGACGACACCTCTAAATTCCTCCATGCAACACCCACGGTCGTTGGCAAGATTGCCGCAGCCGTCAATCCCAAAATGCTCATCCTCAATCACTTCATGGGTAAGTCTTTGAAGAATAAGGATAGCAACGTCGAAATTATCAAACGCTACTACCACGGCCCGGTTTACGCAGGTCGTGATCTGTCGCGCTTCGAAATGCCATGACTCAGGAGCATCCAATGAAACAGACCCTCGCACTATCCATCGCCGTAGCTTCGCTCGCCTCGCTCGCCGTCATCAGCCAGCCGGCTCACGCCGGTGAAACCCCACCACCGGCCACTGCCAAGACCACCACGGGTGGCGGCAAGTGTGCCAGCGGTAAGTGTGGCACCGAGAAGATCTACGGCCAGGCGAAACTCAGTCAGGACCCACAAGGTCGCTTGGTCCGCACACGGGACGGTAAATGTGGCCTGACCGCTGAGGGTTACGACATCGCCGAAACGACCCAAAAGAAGCTCTCCGAAGGGGTTTGTGGCCAATGATCATCCAAGGACGAGGGCTTGGGCTCCGACGTGAGTTTGCCTCGTCTCTCGCCAACGGCCCCATCCGGAATGACTTCGACTTTTTGGAAGTCGTACCCGACAACTGGATGGGGTTGGGTGGAGAGAGCATGGAACAACTCGACGCCATCGCGGATAAATATCCAATGGTTGCACACAGCTTGAGCCTGTCCATCGGCGATGCACAACCGCTGGATATGAATTACTTGAGCGCAGTGAAGATCTTCCTGGACAACTACAACATTGCGATCTATAGCGATCACGTCAGCATGTCACGCGATAGTCGCGGCTACCTTTACGAGCTGATTCCGGTGCGTCGCACGCAGGCCAGCCTGCATCTGATGGTCGATAAGATCAAGGCAGTGCAGGATTACCTGTCCCGGCGTATCGCGCTGGAGAACATCTCCTACTACTACGATGAGGAGGGGCAGATGGCCGAGACCGAATTCATCACTCGGCTGATCGACGCCTCAAGCTGCGGGCTGCTATTGGATGTCAACAATGCGTATGTGAACTCGCGCAATCACGGATTCGATCCGCACGCATTCATAGATGCATTACCAACGGATGCGGTGACTTACTTTCACGTTGCTGGCCATCTGGATAATGGTCCTCAAGAGCGGGTCCTGGATACCCATGGAACCGACGTTTCGGTCGCCGTGCTTAATCTTGGTGCCTATGCGGTTCATCGGTTCGGTGAGCAGCCCATTGTGCTGGAGCGCGACAACAATATACCCAGCCTTGACGAGCTATGTGAGGAACTGCGCGGCATCCATGAGGCCATGACCGGCTCGACCGGGAAACTGCAATGAACGTTCGTCTCGCACCAGAGGTCACCAGCGACGCAGAGCGTCGGTGTCAGGCCGTTCGCCGCGGTGATCTCGGCCCGTATGGCGAGTTGGTCCGGGTGAACGCGCAAGAGCTAGTCACCACGATGTTCCCACGGTTTACCAAACATCGCGGTGCCGAGCGCCTGCGCCAAGATATCGACGCATTTTACAAATGCTTTGGCGCAACGCGGGCCGAATTCATTCACCTTGCGACCGAGTTTGTCCGCTTCATGCAGCCGCGCCTGCCGCCAGGTATCGGGCGGCCCCTTATCGAGTACGAATGGATGCTGTTTGACGTTGAGGTCGATAAGGCCCCAGTCCCCTATCCCGATGGACAGGAGGCGCGTCGCCCAACCCATGTTTACCTCAACCCCACCGTGCGATGGCTGGCCACTCCCTTTGATCTGCATATGGACGACCAACATGCGGCGCAGGCACTGTTAAACCACGATGCGCCTTATGCCTATGCCATCTTTCGCACATTCGACCATAGGGTCATGACGCAAAGGCTTTCAAATCACGACATCGCAAAACTGTCCTCCTTCACAGACGGCGAGCGGCTCATATCGCCACAAGAGTCAGCACACTGGTTCACCCACGCGCTTGCGCACGAACTCATTACTTCACACCCGAATAGTAAGGCATCACCATGGCTAAACTGATCGCACTTCTGAATCGCGGCCTCGAAAAGTCCAAAAAGTTGGATTTTGTAGCGCTGCTTTCCATCCGTTTGTATCTGCTGCCGACCCTCTACGAGGGCGCCCACGCCAAAGTTACCGGTTTCAGTGGACTGGTCGAGTGGTTCGCCACTCCAGCGGCTCAAGGCGGTCTCGGCATGCCGTTGCCCACGCTGATGGCCACGCTTGCTACGGGAACCGAAGTAGCAGGACTGATCTGCATTGCCCTAGGTCTGTTCACCCGCATCGTCACTATCCCATTGGCGATATTGATGACCGTCGCCGGTCTGGCCGTCCATTGGTCCCACGGCTGGGCCGCGATTGCCGGCAAATCCACCGAAGCCAGTATGCGGCTCAGTGGTCTCATGACTTGGCTGCAACAATCCTTTCCGGGCCGCTTCAACTATGTAACGGAATTGGGTGACCCAATAATCCTCAACAACGGCATCGAATTCACGGTGACCTACGCCATCATGATTATGGTGCTGTTCTTCTATGGCGCAGGTCGCTATGTCAGCGCAGACCATTGGCTGGCCAAGATCTTCCCGCGTTGGCCGAAGTGACCATACGGCTAGCGTGGCGGTTCATTCAGGACGCGCTAGGTAGCCCATGGTCAATGTCACCAGGCATTTTCCAACGGCCGGCGACGGGTAACAGCTAAACCCAAGCCGGGCCCGTGGGTTCCGTTTAATTAGCTTTGGGCTGAGTTCGCTACTCAACCCTTTTTTTGCCTCTTCACAAAGTTCCAAAAGACACAGAACGAGAACACCATTTGATTGATGATATTCGCGCGAGCACATACATCTGATAAGGCGCTCTCATCCGGCTCACCCGAGCAAGGAGATTAATTCGCGCTCGGCCGGCCCATCAGGGACAGCCGCGCGACGCACAATACTCAACGTTCGGCGAAGCGTGAGCTGCGCGCAGGGTAGAGGGATGAGTAAGTCATTGGCCACTTCATCGGTGATACTGATGGAAGGCAGCCAAGCGATACCGCCACCATGAATGGCAGCCTGTTTGATGGCCTCGGTGTTGCCAAACTCCATGATTGGTCCTTGCTGCACACCTAGGTTTTCGAGTACTGCCGCCACCAATTCGCGGGTGCCCGATCCCACCTCGCGCATCAGCAATGGCTCGTCATCGATATCCCCGGGTTTAATGGCGGTAGCATCGGCCAACCGGTGCCACGCGGCGACCACTGGCAACAAGTCGTCCTCGCGAAAACGGGTAGCGGTCAATCCTTTTATATGCAAAGGACCTTCAATAAAGCCAAGCGAATAGCGCATATCTGCAACGGCTTCAGAAACCTGTTCCGTGTTATTCACGAAAAGACTGACCTTTACACCTGGGTTGTTATTGCGAAAACGTGCAAGAACGCGCGGCAAGACATAGATGCCGATAGTGCTGCTCGCCGCTATGGATAAGTGCCCAATCTTGGCGCTTTCGAGTTCCTTCATTGCTAGGTCAGCCGTTCTGGCAATATCAAAGAGCCGATCGGCATATCCGGCAAGAACGTCGCCGGCATGCGTCAAACGCATACCACGCGGTTGGCGTTCAAAAAGTGTTAGACCGAAGCGCTCCTCAAGTTTTCGCAATTCGCGAGACAACGCTGGTTGCGAAATGTGCAACGCCTTTGCACAGGCAGTGATGCTGCCGGTCTTGGTAATCGTATGAAAGATTAAGAGATGATGAAGGTTCATTTAAGGATGCTCCGATCAATTTGCCGCGCAGCGATGGCAGGCCGTAATTCACCAGACAATCAGCGCTATTCCCTGAAAACGGCCTAATACAGTGTGCAGCGGAGCGTTTTCCGCCCGGTTCTCCGTGTTAAGTGCGCAACTCACCCAAACCCATCAGTCGTTTTCGAGCCATCCACAGGTTCGACAGGGCGAACAGCGTGGTCAGTTGGGCCGTGTTTTTCATCAGCCCACGAAAGCGTACTTTCACGTAACCAAACTGGCGCTTGATAACCCGAAACGGATGCTCAACCTTGGCGCGTGTCTGCGCTTTGCAGTACTCGATCTTGCGCTTGGCTTTGTACAACAGGCTGCGTTTGTTCAGCTTGGAATACGTGCTGCGCCGAGCCGCGATTTGCCAGATCACGTCACGATTTTCGTGCTCTTCACGCTTCTCGACACCGGTGTAACCTGCGTCCGCATAGACCGCGTTTTCGTCCCCGTGGAGCAGTTCAGCGACTTGGGTGACATCGGCCACATTGGCAGCGGTGCCATGGACGTGATGAACCAGTCCAGACTCAACGTCAGCGCCGATGTGGGCCTTCATACCGAAGAAATACTGGTTACCCTTCTTGGTCTGATGCATCTCGGGATCGCGCTCGCCGTCTTTGTTCTTGGTCGAGCTTGGGGCATGAATAATGGTCGCGTCGACGATGGTGCCCTGGCGCAGTGACAAGCCTTTGTCCTGCAAATAACCGTTGATGACCGCGAGGATCGCAGGAGCCAGTTGATGTTTCTCCAGCAGGTGCCGGAAGTTCATGATCGTGGTGTCTTCCGGTATCGGCGCACTCAACGTCAGGCGTGCAAACTGGCGCATGGGGGTGATTTCGTAGAGCGCTTCTTCCATGGCTGGATCGCTGAGGGAGAACCAGTTCTGCAGCAGGTGAATGCGCAGCATGGTTTCCAGTGGGTAAGGTTTTCGACCGCCACCGGCCTTGGGGTAGAACGGCTCGATCAGGCCGAGCAGACCTGCCCAGGGCACGACCTGATCCATCTCGGCAAGGAAGCGTTCGCGGCGGGTTTGCTTGCGCTTGCCGGCGTACTCGAAGTCGGAAAAGCTCATCTGGCTCATGGGAGGCTCGGATCAGGTGGTCGGGCGATTTTCGCATATCCGGGACTTGTTGGGGGCACCTCAGAAAACGGAAAATAAAGCACGCTAAGGCATAGCTGACCTTGCCAGGCCTGCTTCGCCCTGTAGTGACGCGATCAACGGGCAGGAAACATTCCCCTTTCGTGCATGGCAGGCGCACACGAGTTCAGACAGCACGGTTTCCATGCGCGCCAAGTCGGCCATCTTCTCGCGCACGTCCTTGAGCTTGTGTTCGGCCAGGCTGCTGGCCTCCTCGCAGTGGGTGCCATCGTCGAGCCGCAACAGCTCGGCAATCTCGTCCAGACTGAACCCCAGCCGCTGTGCCGATTTCACGAATTTCACCCGAACCACGTCCGCCTCCCCATAGCGGCGGATGCTGCCGTAAGGCTTGTCCGGTTCCGGCAACAGGCCCTTGCGCTGATAGAAGCGGATTGTCTCCACGTTGACCCCGGCCGCCTTGGCAAAAACGCCAATGGTCAGGTTTTCCAAATTATTTTCCATATCGCTTGACTCCGTACATGAGTACGGAAGTAAGGTTACGCTATCCAATCCAAATTCAAAAGGGCCAACGTATGTCTGAACCACAAAACGGGCGCGGTGCGCTCTTCGCCGGCGGGCTGGCCGCCATTCTTGCATCGACCTGCTGCCTGGGGCCGCTAGTACTGGTCGCCCTGGGCTTCTCCGGT
Source organism: Pseudomonas sp. AO-1 (assembly GCF_019775695.1). Taxonomy (NCBI): domain Bacteria; kingdom Pseudomonadati; phylum Pseudomonadota; class Gammaproteobacteria; order Pseudomonadales; family Pseudomonadaceae; genus Pseudomonas; species Pseudomonas sp. AO-1. The sequence continues at coordinate 26,687 of NZ_CP079948.1, read as the reverse complement.
GCTTGGATCGGCAACCTGACGGTGCTGGAACCCTATCGACCGTTGTTCATCGGCGCGGCGCTAGTGGCGCTGTTCTTCGCCTGGAAGCGGATTTACCGGCCCGTGCAGGCATGCAAGCCAGGTGAGGTCTGCGCGATTCCGCAGGTGCGCGCCACCTACAAGCTGATTTTCTGGATCGTGGCCGTGCTGGTCCTGGTCGCGCTTGGATTTCCCTATGTCGTTCCATTTTTCTATTAACCAGGAGTTCATCATGAAGAAACTGTTTGCCTCCCTTGCCCTCGCCGCCGCTGTTGCCCCGGTGTGGGCCGCTACCCAGACCGTCACGCTAGCGGTTCCCGGCATGACTTGCGCCGCCTGCCCGATCACAGTCAAGAAAGCGCTCTCCAAGGTCGAAGGCGTGAGCAAGGTCGATGTGGGCTTCGAGAAGCGCGAGGCCGTCGTCACTTTTGACGACACCAAGGCCAGCGTACAGAAGCTGACCAAGGCCACCGCAGACGCCGGCTATCCGTCCAGCGTCAAGCAGTGAGCCAGCAAGCCAACGACAACAGCGAGAGCCGCTTCATGGGACTGATGACACGCATTGCCGATAAAACCGGCGCGCTCGGCAGCGTCGTTTCCGCGATGGGCTGCGCCGCCTGCTTTCCAGCCCTCGCCAGCTTCGGCGCGGCCATCGGGCTGGGCTTCTTGAGCCAGTACGAGGGACTGTTCATCAGCCGCCTGCTGCCGCTGTTTGCCGCGCTGGCCTTCCTGGCGAACGCGCTGGGTTGGTTCAGTCATCGGCAATGGCTGCGCAGTCTGCTCGGCATGATCGGCCCGGCCATCGTGTTTGCGGCCACGGTCTGGCTGCTCGGCAACTGGTGGACGGCGAACCTGATGTACGTCGGCCTGGCCTTGATGATTGGGGTGTCGATCTGGGACTTCGTGTCGCCGGCGCATCGCCGTTGCGGACCGGACGGCTGCGAACTCCCCGCCAAGCGCTTGTGAAAGACGGCTGACCGTGCGACACGGCGGCCCACACGAATAAGGAACGATGGTATGAGCACTCTCAAAATCACCGGCATGACTTGCGACTCGTGCGCAGTGCATGTCAAGGACGCCCTGGAGAAAGTGCCCGGCGTGCAATCAGCGGATGTCTCCTACGCCAAGGGCAGCGCCAAGCTCGCCATTGAGGTCGGCACGTCACCCGACGCGCTGACGGCCGCTGTAGCTGGACTCGGTTATCGGGCCACGCTGGCCGATGCCCCCTCAGTTTCGACGCCGGGCGGATTGCTCGACAAGATGCGCGATCTGCTGGGCAGAAACGACAAGACGGGTAGCAGCGGCGCATTGCATATCGCCGTCATCGGCAGCGGCGGGGCCGCGATGGCAGCGGCGCTGAAGGCCGTCGAGCAAGGCGCACGTGTCACGCTGATCGAGCGCGGCACCATCGGCGGCACCTGCGTCAATGTCGGTTGTGTGCCGTCCAAGATCATGATCCGCGCCGCCCATATCGCCCATCTGCGCCGGGAAAGCCCGTTCGATGGCGGCATCGCCGCTACCACGCCGACCATCCAGCGCACGGCGCTGCTGGCCCAGCAGCAGGCCCGCGTCGATGAACTGCGCCACGCCAAGTACGAAGGCATCTTGGAGGGCAATCCGGCGATCACTGTGCTGCACGGCTCCGCCCGCTTTAAGGACAATCGCAACCTGATCGTGCAACTCAACGACGGCGGCGAGCGCGTGGTGGCATTCGACCGCTGCCTGATCGCCACCGGCGCGAGCCCGGCCGTGCCGCCGATTCCCGGCCTGAAAGACACTCCGTACTGGACTTCCACTGAAGCGCTGGTCAGCGAGACGATTCCTAAGCGCCTGGCCGTGATTGGCTCATCAGTGGTGGCGCTGGAGCTGGCGCAGGCGTTCGCCCGACTCGGAGCGAAGGTGACGATCCTGGCTCGCAGCACGCTGTTCTTCCGCGAAGACCCAGCTATAGGCGAAGCCGTCACGGCCGCATTCCGCATGGAGGGCATCGAGGTGAGGGAACACACCCAGGCCAGCCAGGTCGCGTATATCAATGGTGAAGGGGACGGCGAATTCGTGCTCACCACGGCGCACGGCGAACTGCGCGCCGACAAGCTGCTGGTCGCCACCGGCCGCGCGCCCAACACACGCAAGCTGGCACTGGATGCGACGGGCGTCACGCTCACCCCGCAAGGCGCTATCGTCATCGACCCCGGCATGCGTACAAGCGTGGAACACATCTACGCCGCAGGCGACTGCACCGACCAGCCGCAGTTCGTCTATGTGGCGGCAGCGGCCGGCACTCGCGCCGCGATCAACATGACCGGCGGTGACGCGGCCCTGAACCTGACCGCGATGCCGGCCGTGGTGTTCACCGACCCGCAAGTGGCGACCGTAGGCTACAGCGAGGCGGAAGCGCACCATGACGGCATCAAAACTGATAGTCGCACGCTAACGCTGGACAACGTGCCGCGCGCGCTCGCCAACTTCGACACGCGCGGCTTCATCAAACTGGTGGTTGAAGAAGGCAGCGGACGACTGATCGGCGTGCAGGCAGTGGCCCCGGAAGCGGGCGAACTGATCCAGACGGCCGCACTGGCGATTCGCAACCGGATGACGGTGCAGGAACTGGCCGACCAGTTGTTCCCCTACCTGACGATGGTCGAAGGGTTGAAGCTCGCGGCGCAGACCTTCAACAAGGATGTGAAGCAGCTTTCCTGCTGCGCCGGGTGAGGACAAGGAGGTGTGCGATGAGCGCCTACACGGTATCGCAACTGGCCCATAACGCTGGGGTGAGCGTACATATCGTGCGCGACTACCTGGTGCGCGGCTTGTTACGGCCGGTGGCCTGCACCACGGGCGGCTACGGCGTGTTCGACGATGCGGCCTTGCAACGGCTGTGCTTCGTGCGCGCGGCCTTCGAGGCGGGTATCGGCCTGGATGCCCTGGCGCGGCTGTGCCGTGCGCTCGACGCAGCGGACGGCGCACAAGCCGCAGCGCAGCTTGCCGTGCTGCGCCAGTTGGTCGAGCGGCGGCGCGCGGCGTTGGCCCATCTGGACGCGCAACTGGCCTCCATGCCAGCCGAGCGGGCGCACGAGGAGGCATTGCCGTGAACGCCCCTGACAAACTGCCGCCCGAGACGCGCCAACCCGTTTCCGGCTACCTGTGGGGTGCGCTGGCCGTGTTGACCTGCCCCTGCCATCTGCCGATTCTCGCCGCCGTGCTGGCCGGGACGACCGCCGGTGCCTTCCTTGGCGAGCATTGGGGTGTTGCCGCGCTCGCGCTGACCGGCTTGTTCGTTCTGGCCGTAACGCGGCTGCTGCGCGCCTTCCGGGGCGGATCATGACGAGTTCGCAGCCCGCCGGATGGACGGCGGCCGAGTTGGCGCAGGCGGCGGCGCGCGGACAGCTTGACCTGCATTACCAGCCGCTGGTCGATCTGCGCGATCACCGGATCGCTGGCGCGGAAGCGTTGATGCGCTGGCGGCATCCGAGGCTTGGCCTGTTGCCGCCCGGCCAGTTCCTGCCGCTGGCCGAGTCGTTCGGCCTGATGCCGGAAATAGGCGCGTGGGTGCTGGGCGAGGCCTGTCGCCAGATGCACAAGTGGCAAGGACCGGCATGGCAACCGTTCCGTCTTGCCGTCAATGTGTCCGCCAGCCAGGTTGGGCCAACGTTCGACGACGAGGTAAAGCGGGTGCTGGCCGATATGGCCCTGCCCGCCGAGCTTCTGGAGATCGAACTGACCGAATCGGTCGCATTCGGCAATCCAGCCCTGTTCGCCAGTTTCGACGCCTTGCGCGCCATCGGCGTGCGCTTCGCCGCCGACGACTTCGGCACCGGCTATTCCTGCCTGCAACATCTGAAATGCTGCCCCATCACCACATTGAAAATCGACCAATCCTTTGTCGCCAGGCTCCCGGATGATGCCCGTGACCAAACTATCGTGCGGGCGGTGATCCAGCTCGCGCACGGGCTGGGCATGGAGGTGGTAGCCGAGGGTGTGGAAACACCCGACTGCCTTGCGTGGTTGCGGCAGGCGGGTTGCGACACGGTGCAGGGTTTCCTGTTCGCCAGGCCGATGCCGGCGGCGGCCTTCGTCGGCTTCGTCAACCAATGGAGGAACACCACCATGAACGCCAATGAACCGAGCACCAGTTGCTGCGTGTGCTGCAAGGAAATCCCGCTCGATGCCGCCTTCACGCCGGAAGGGGCCGAGTACGTGGAGCATTTCTGCGGGCTGGAGTGCTATCAGCGCTTCCAGGCGCGGGCCAGCACTGCGACCGAAACCAGCGTCAAACCGGACGCTTGTGATTCGCCGCCGTCAGGTTGAGGCATACCCTAACCTGATGTCAGATGCCATGTGTAAATTGCGTCAGGATAGGATTGAATTTTGAATTTATTGACATATCTCGTTGAAGGTCATAGAGTCTTCCCTGACATTTTGCAGGGAATTCCATGACTGGACAGCGCATTGGGTATATCAGGGTCAGCACCTTCGACCAGAACCCGGAACGGCAACTGGAAGGCGTCAAGGTTGATCGCGCTTTTAGCGACAAGGCATCCGGCAAGGATGTCAAGCGTCCGCAACTGGAAGCGCTGATAAGCTTCGCCCGCACCGGCGACACCGTGGTGGTGCATAGCATGGATCGCCTGGCGCGCAATCTCGATGATTTGCGCCGGATCGTGCAAACGCTGACACAACGCGGCGTGCATATCGAATTCGTCAAGGAACACCTCAGTTTTACTGGCGAAGACTCTCCGATGGCGAACCTGATGCTCTCGGTGATGGGCGCGTTCGCCGAGTTCGAGCGCGCCCTGATCCGCGAGCGTCAGCGCGAGGGTATTGCGCTCGCCAAGCAACGCGGGGCTTACCGTGGCAGGAAGAAATCCCTGTCGTCTGAGCGTATTGCCGAACTGCGCCAACGTGTCGAGGCTGGCGAGCAAAAGACCAAGCTTGCTCGTGAATTCGGAATCAGTCGCGAAACCCTGTATCAATACTTGAGAACGGATCAGTAAATATGCCACGTCGTTCCATCCTGTCCGCCGCCGAGCGGGAAAGCCTGCTGGCGTTGCCGGACTCCAAGGACGACCTGATCCGACATTACACATTCAACGATACCGACCTCTCGATCATCCGACAGCGGCGCGGGCCAGCCAATCGGCTGGGCTTCGCGGTGCAGCTCTGTTACCTGCGCTTTCCCGGCGTCATCCTGGGCGTCGATGAACTACCGTTCCCGCCCTTGTTGAAGCTGGTCGCCGACCAGCTCAAGGTCGGCGTCGAAAGCTGGAACGAGTACGGCCAGCGGGAGCAGACCCGGCGCGAGCACCTGAGCGAGCTGCAAACCGTGTTCGGTTTCCGGCCCTTCACCATGAGCCATTACCGGCAGGCCGTCCAGATGCTGACCGAGCTGGCGATGCAAACCGACAAAGGCATCGTGCTGGCCAGCGCCTTGATCGGGCACCTGCGGCGGCAGTCGGTCATTCTGCCCGCCCTCAACGCCGTCGAGCGGGCGAGTGCCGAGGCGATCACCCGTGCTAACCGGCGCATCTACGACGCCTTGGCCGAACCACTGGCGGACGCGCATCGCCGCCGCCTCGACGATCTGCTCAAGCGCCGGGACAACGGCAAGACGACCTGGTTGGCTTGGTTGCGCCAGTCTCCGGCCAATCCAAATTCGCGGCATATGCTGGAACACATCGAACGCCTCAAGGCATGGCAGGCACTCGATCTGCCTACCGGCATCGAGCGGCTGGTTCACCAGAACCGCCTGCTCAAGATTGCCCGCGAGGGCGGCCAGATGACACCCGCCGACCTGGCCAAATTCGAGCCGCAACGGCGCTACGCCACTCTCGTGGCGCTGGCCACCGAGGGCATGGCCACCGTCACCGACGAAATCATCGACCTGCACGACCGCATCCTGGGTAAGCTGTTTAACGCTGCCAAGAATAAGCATCAGCAGCAGTTCCAGGCGTCAGGCAAGGCCATCAACGCCAAGGTACGTCTGTACGGGCGCATCGGTCAGGCGCTGATCGACGCCAAGCAATCAGGCCGCGATGCGTTTGCCGCCATCGAGGCCGTCATGTCCTGGGATTCCTTTGCCGAGAGCGTCACCGAGGCGCAGAAGCTCGCGCAACCCGATGACTTCGATTTCCTGCATCGCATCGGCGAGAGCTACGCCACCCTGCGCCGCTATGCACCGGAATTCCTTGCCGTGCTCAAGCTGCGGGCCGCGCCCGCCGCCAAAAACGTGCTTGATGCCATTGAGGTGCTGCGCGGCATGAACACCGACAACGCCCGCAAGCTGCCAGCCGATGCACCGACCGGCTTCATCAAGCCGCGCTGGCAGAAACTGGTGATGACCGACGCCGGCATCGACCGGCGCTACTACGAACTGTGCGCGCTGTCCGAGTTGAAGAACTCCCTGCGCTCGGGCGACATCTGGGTGCAGGGTTCACGCCAGTTCAAGGACTTCGAGGACTACCTGGTACCGCCCGAGAAGTTCACCAGCCTCAAGCAGTCCAGCGAATTGCCGCTGGCCGTGGCCACCGACTGCGAACAATATCTGCATGAGCGGCTGACGCTGCTGGAAGCACAACTTGCCACCGTCAACCGCATGGCGGCAGCCAACGACCTGCCGGATGCCATCATCACCGAGTCGGGCTTGAAGATCACGCCGCTGGATGCGGCGGTGCCCGACACCGCGCAGGCGCTGATAGACCAGACAGCCATGGTCCTGCCGCACGTCAAGATCACCGAACTGCTGCTCGAAGTCGATGAGTGGACGGGCTTCACCCGGCACTTCACGCACTTGAAATCGGGCGATCTGGCCAAGGACAAGAACCTGTTGTTGACCACGATCCTGGCCGACGCGATCAACCTGGGCCTGACCAAGATGGCCGAGTCCTGCCCCGGCACGACCTACGCGAAGCTCGCTTGGCTGCAAGCCTGGCATACCCGCGACGAAACGTACTCGACAGCGTTGGCTGAACTGGTCAACGCTCAGTTTCGGCATCCCTTTGCCGGGCACTGGGGCGATGGCACCACATCATCATCGGACGGACAGAATTTCCGAACCGCTAGCAAGGCAAAGAGCACGGGGCACATCAACCCAAAATATGGCAGCAGCCCAGGACGGACTTTCTACACCCACATCTCCGACCAATACGCGCCATTCCACACCAAGGTGGTCAATGTCGGCCTGCGCGACTCAACCTACGTGCTCGACGGCCTGCTGTACCACGAATCCGACCTGCGGATCGAGGAGCACTACACCGACACGGCGGGCTTCACCGATCACGTCTTCGCCCTGATGCACCTCTTGGGCTTCCGCTTCGCGCCGCGCATCCGCGACCTGGGCGACACCAAGCTCTACATCCCGAAGGGCGATGCCGCCTATGACGCGCTCAAGCCGATGATCGGCGGCACGCTCAACATCAAGCACGTCCGCGCCCATTGGGACGAAATCCTGCGGCTGGCCACCTCGATCAAGCAGGGCACGGTGACGGCCTCGCTGATGCTCAGGAAACTCGGCAGCTACCCGCGCCAGAACGGCTTGGCCGTCGCGCTGCGCGAGTTGGGCCGCATCGAGCGCACGCTGTTCATCCTCGACTGGCTGCAAAGCGTCGAGCTACGCCGCCGCGTGCATGCCGGGCTGAACAAGGGCGAGGCGCGCAATGCGCTGGCCCGTGCCGTGTTCTTCAACCGCCTTGGTGAAATCCGTGACCGCAGTTTCGAGCAGCAGCGCTACCGGGCCAGCGGCCTCAACCTGGTGACGGCGGCCATCGTGCTGTGGAACACGGTCTACCTGGAGCGTGCGGCGCATGCGTTGCGCGGCAATGGTCATGCCGTCGATGACTCGCTATTGCAGTACCTGTCGCCACTCGGCTGGGAGCACATCAACCTGACCGGTGATTACCTATGGCGCAGCAGCGCCAAGATCGGCGCGGGGAAGTTCAGGCCGCTACGGCCTCTGCAACCGGCTTAGCGTGCTTTATTTTCCGTTTTCTGAGACGACCCCCAATTCAATGACCGTGTTGCACTCAGCTCCTGCAACCGCCCACTCATTTATATCTGATCCTCATCCTTGGGCTGTGAAATGCGACCTCCCTGCCATTGCCCCCTGTACAGCTCAACGTCCCCGGAAACTGTGTGAAATATTGCATGGGCGAAGCGGGCGCCAATTTCGATCTCAAACGGGTCGTGATGATGATTGGTCAACGCGAACGTCATCGCTCCAATGTAACCCGGAGGCAGAACACTGGAAGCAAACGACACGCCGCTTCTAAACAACGTGCTTCGTGGAAAAAACTGTGCTGCCAAGTACTCAGGCAGGTCAAACTCTTCCATAGTGGTGGCAAGGTACGTTTTGCCAGGCTTTAGCATCACGCAGCCGTCCGCTCCAGCCCCCAAGGGCTTGCTCGATGGCGTGCGTCTTGTCGTAATTTTCAGACTTCCGCCACCTTCAGTCAGGCACGAAACACTTTTGAGCCGCAAATCGAAGCCAACTCCTTCTGGCAAAATAAGCTCACGATCGGAAAGATTTCGGATTACTTTGCCATCTCGCACCAATTCCATAAGAGATTTCGGTGAGTAAATCATTCGGAGGGCCTCGAAAAAGGGCTAGCTTTCGACCTTTGCAGTATCAAGAACGCAAGCTGGTAGCAGGCAGAGGCACGATGCTCAGCCACAAAGGTCCCATTTTGCGTTTGCTTCTATGGCACTAGCAAGGACAAAACCGGGCTGACAGCTAACGAAATGGTGCGGCCCGACGTGTCGTTCGCTGAACTCACAGCCAAAGGCCATCGACTCCCGCCCGATTTTCGCCGACAGTATTATGGCGTAATGCTCCACTGCGAGGCCGTGTGACGAGTAAATGGATGTCCGGTTTCATTAGACCACTACAAACTGAATGAATCGCCCCGGTTTCGTAGGCATCCCAACCTGCTTTAATAGGTCGATTTCTGCCGGTCAAGGCGCAACCTGTGCGTTGGTTAGATCGGATGCAAACAACTGGTCAAGCCGAATGCAAAAGGGTGCTCTAGTCCATGCGATGACGGGGTTATGGACAATGTCCATGCATTAATCGTTTAAGCCATGGACAACCATGGTTCGGTTTCACATCCGGAATCATGGCTTATCTCCAAGTGTCCATGCCCCGCATGAAGCGGGTAATGCTCCCGCTGGCTGCGGAAAAACCTTCCAGGCAGCTGAATATGCTAGAGAGGCTGCGAGTGCAGTCCGACAGGGACAGCGAATCTTGATTCTGACTCATACCCACGCCGCTTGTAGCGTGTTTACGGCCAGAACCAAAGGAGCAGGCCCCCGGGTGCAAATTGGCACCATTGACTCGCTCATTGTCCAAATCGCGACGGCTTATCACCACGTACTCGATCTACCATTGGATGTTTCTGCCTGGGCGTTCGCTCAGGGTGCTTCTGGCTTTGATCAGCTTGCTCATAAGGTCTCTACGTTATTAGGTCGCTCTTCTGCGATATGCGGTGCGCTGGCAAGTCGCTATCCCATTGTTATCTGCGATGAGCACCAAGACGCTAGCGAGGGACAGCATGGCGTCATCATGGCTATCGGTAGCGCCGGATCGCGGTTGCTAGTGTTTGCAGATCCGATGCAAGCTATCTACGGTTCTGACGCGGAAACGGCGGCCCGGTGGGCGCATCTCCAGGAAGCAAGCAGCGCGGTAGAACTTCTAGACTATCCACATCGATGGGATCGAGGGTCTCGCACGTTGGGCGAGTGGATTCTGGGGGCGCGTGAGACGTTACGACAGGGAAACGCTATCGATTTGCGAGGGAGGCTTCCGCAAGGCCTTTCAATAATCTACGCAGATAACCAAGCCCAGCGGCATGGGCAATACCAGGTCTCCACAGACGAAGGACGGCAGATCAAAAGCGTATTGCGAAGGGATGGTGGTCTTCTCATCCTTTCCGCTCACAACACGACAATTCGCGGCCTGAATGCTATGTGGTGGCGCACCATTCCTATTTGGGAAGGCTTTACCAGATCGGCGTTATCACTGCTCGCGATTCGTTGCCGTCAGCAGGTCGGAGACGCTCATGCGTTGGCCGAAACCTTTTGCGATTTCGTTGGAGAGGTTGGTATCGGCTTCACGCTGTCTGGCTTTGGAAATCGGTTGAAGCAGGAAGTCCAAACAGGATGCGAGGCTAAATGCCGTGGAAAGCCAGCGTTAATCCAACGACTCGCACGTTGTATTCTGGAAGCGCCTGACCATAGGGGGGTCGGAACAGCTCTAACCTTGTTACATGGATTTATCAAGGATGAAGAGGCCTTCAGCGGCGTGAAGATAGATCTTCGACGTGAGTTTTATGAGGCACTCCAGCTGGGAAGTTTCGATGACCCGGAGCAAGGCTTCACCCAGCTAAGTAGCCGTAGAGCTCAAATGCAACCGTCCATACCGCCCCGCGCTATCAGTACCATCCACAAGGCAAAAGGTCTTGAATGCGCCAATGTGTTGCTGATGCCCTGTGATAGACATCACTTCTCTGCGGCAGAGAAAAATCGCTGCCTTCTTTACGTCGGATTGAGTCGGGCCAGTAGCTCGTTGACGCTAGTCCTGTCGCCTACCACGCCGAGTCCGTGGTTTACGACATGAAGGTAAAACGCGCCCCATCCGAAATGGGCTGTACATGCTGAGAATGTACAGCCAACGTTCTGAACAAACCAAAGGCAGAGTAGGGGTGCGGGAAGGTGCTGGGCTTAAGTGCACTTTCTGTTCCGTTACTCCCCAGACCCCTAGGTGAATACTCGTTTGTAAAGGAATTCGAGGTTCCGGGGCTGCCCGAACCTCTCTTAGTAGGTCACAGGATTTATGGCTGACTGGAAGAACATAGGCGTGCCCAGGTGGTTTGATTGCAAACTCGGGACGATGAAAGACGGGGATCTGGCTAAATTGGTCGGGATCCCCAAAAGTAAGATTCGGTATCGCCGTCAGTTGTTCGGGATTGATGCGTGGCAGGCGAAGATGGCCATTGAGCCCTACAGGCATCTACTGGGCATAGAATCGACCCGCACGGTAGCGCGGCTTTGCGGGGTTTCGGCCCACAGTATTGATCAATATCGAAAGTCTCTAGGCGTAAAGGCCAGACCAGGACCAACCCCAAGCCCACTCCCAAAGCCAAAGCGTTTTCCGGTCGATCACCCATTGCGTCCCTACAAGCCTCTACTTGGCTTTGTGCACGACAAGGAGGTGGCAGATCTGGCAGGCGTATCACAAACCACAGTGAGAAATTGGCGCGAAGCGTTGGGCCGTTCAGCCGCCAAGCCATTACCCAAAGAGCCCAAACCGCGCCGGATAAAAAACTATGTTGGCCCGTGGCTCGGTTACGAATCTCTATTCGGATCAATGTCAGCGGCAAAGATCAGTCGTGCCGTAGGTGTGCCCTTTGCTGTAGTAGAGCAGCGGCAGATATTTTTAGGGGTCACACCCTATCAGCGCGTGTCAAAACTAGTCCGGTACCAACATTTAATCGGACTCATCCCGATTGGCTTGTTAGCAAAACTCGCCGGCGTTTCCATCAGTTGTGCAAGCGAATTCCGAAACAAGGTAATCGCCGAGAACCGCTAAAATCGCCTCCGGCGGCCAGGGGTGACCCCTGGACGGCATACTCAAACCAAGGGCGCTGCCCTTGTAATCCCGATGGGGTCGCCCATGGCTCAGGTGCGCGGGGTGGTGAAGCTACCCCACACACCCTCACCGAGACTGGGGGTCACTGCGCACCGTCAAGCAGAATACGCCTGCGGCGGTCCTGCGGACGCGGAACCCACCTTCGGCGGGGCCCCCGCCATTCCACTTGACCGCGCTTCGTTCAAACCGCATGACCGGCAATCACCCTTGTGGCAGGCAGAAAAAAGGGGGCAAAGCCCCCTTTCTACCTATCGACCCCGGATCAGACTCGACCCACTCCGCCAAACCCTTTGGGCTGATGGGACGGCACCTTCTGTTCATGCTGCAGCTGACGGTCTTTGACAATGCCCACACCGGCGAATGGGTAACGAATGGACAAGTCTTTGCCAGGGTGAACAAGGCCGGACTTTGCACTGCTTAGCGCGGAGCGCTCATGCGCAACGTGCGTAACGCGATCACCATGGACGATCTGCTGTATGACTTGGTTCTCTTTGAACCCTACGACCTTGCCTTCGTAGGTTTTGCCAGCTTCTGCACGCTCGTACGCAGGCATGTCCATAGGCTTGGACTTCACCAGTTCGGTATCTGCAGGCTTGCCCGCTGCAGCAGCGGCAAGCTCTTTCTTGCTCAGTTCTAGCGCATCCTTGAATGACGCCTTGAACTCAGCTGCACCAGGTGCGTTATCAAATGGCAAATCCTTGTACGGCTTGCCTTCATGCACCCCAGTGCCCGCGTACATCTTTGGACGATCACCAGGTTCCTGCACCAACATGGGGTTATGCCGAGATAAGGCAAAAATTAGGACATTCGTTCTGCAAGATATTGAACTAAAAGGAAATTTATTGAGTTCTTGATTGCTGGTCATCCCCGGCCTGACTAGCCGTCTATGCTGATGTTTTGCCTTACTTGGGGGATGAACTCAATGGCTTCGGTGGAAAGGACAGCCTACCCGCTCTTGCCCAGTCAGTTGCCAGCTAAGGAGCTGCATCGATGCTATTCCCTGTCTGATTCAGAGATCGAATGGGTCAATAACACCGCTAAGAGTCCAGCGCTATCGATTGGGCTGGCAATCCAACTAAAGGTGTTTCAGCAGCTACACTATTTTGTTCCGTTCGAGGAGCTTCCTCAGGAGCTCATCAGTCATGTCCGACAATGCCTTCGCTACGGCGCACGAATAGCTCCGCGCTACAGCAACCCCCGCACCCTTTACCGACACCAAGCGGCGGTTCGGCAGTACCTGCAGGTTACACCCTTCTATAGCAGCGACGGGCTAGCGATCACTGAGGAAATCGCACGTGACTGCGCTGTAGTGCTTGAGCAGCGAGTCGATCTCATTAATGCCATGCTTGATGAGCTGATTCAGCGTGGCTATGAGCTTCCGGCTTATTCGACGCTCAACAACATCGCAGAAACCGCTTTGGCGAGTGCTCAGGAAGTTACCTTCAACCTGATCGTGCTCCGAGCGCCAATCGAGGTGATCTACAAGCTAAAGGAGCTGCTCGACACGGATTTCGGGCGTCGGCAGAGTGACTTCAACGCACTCAAGCAGGCACCCAAGAAGCCTTCCCGCAAGCACCTGGAGGTGTTGATCGACCACCTGGCGTGGTTAGAGAGCTTCGGAGATCTGGATGCCATTCTTGAGGGGGTCGTCGATGCTAAGATCCGCCACTTCGCCACCCAAGCCGCCGCGTCGGACGTCGCCGAGCTGAAGGACTGCTCGCTGCCGAAACGCTACACACTGATGCTGGCCTTGATCTATCGGATGCGGGTGCGAACTCGGGATCACCTGGCCGAGATGTTCATCCGACGGATTTCGACGATCCACAAACGCGCCAAGGAGGAGTTGGAGCAAATCCAGGCGCGGCAACGCCAGAAGCTGGAGCAACTGGCGGCCACCCTGGATGGCGTGGTGCAGATTCTTGTTCAGGAACCGGATGACCAGGAGGCTGGCAGTCTGATCCGGGAATTCCTCTCTCCCGATGGCAACCTGGATCGGTTGCGCGAGACTTGCGCCGAAGTCCAGGCTACGGGCGGTAACAACTACCTGCCGCTGATCTGGAAGCACTTCAAGTCCCATCGCTCGCTGTTGTTCCGTCTGAGCCACCTTCTTCAACTGGAACCCACGACTCAGGATCGCTCACTTATCCAGGCGCTTCAGCTCATCCAGGACAGCGAAAATCTACACCGCGAGTGGATCGACGAGCATGTCGACTTGTCGTTTGCGTCGGAGCGCTGGGTTAAGGTCGTGCGTCGTCCTGCCAGTGAAGGGCCACCTACCAACCGGCGCTATCTGGAAGTCTGCGTGTTCTCTTACCTGGCCAGTGAGCTGCGCTCGGGTGATATGTGCGTGCTGGGGTCGGAATCTTTCGCCGACTACCGTAAGCAGTTGCTGCCCTGGGAAGAATGTTTCCATCGTCTACCGGCCTACTGCGAAAAGGTGGGGCTGCCTGGCACGGCGAAGGAGTTTGTCGCCTCCCTCAAGATTCAGCTGGAGGAAACCGCGCAGCATCTGGATGAAAAATTCCCTTCTTGCCGAGGTGACGTATCGATCAATGAAGCCGGCGAACCGGTGCTACGCCGAGTGATAGCGCGGGACATCCCGCCTTCGGCCATCTCGCTACAGACGGCGCTTATGCAGCGCATGCCGGCCAGGCACGTGCTCGACATCATGGCCAACATTGAGCATTGGATTCAGTTCACTCGGCATTTCGGGCCGATGTCCGGCAACGAGCCAAAGCTCAAAGAACCGGCCGAGCGCTACCTGATGACGATCTTCGCCATGGGCTGCAACCTTGGCCCCAACCAGGCCGCACGGCATCTGGCCGGTAATGTCACGCCGCACATGCTGTCCTATACGAATCGCCGCCATCTCTCGCTTGAGAAGTTAGACAAGGCTAACCGCGAGCTGGTGGAACTCTATCTGCAACTTGACCTGCCCAAGCTCTGGGGCGATGGCAAGGCGGTGGCCGCGGACGGTACGCAGTTCGACTTCTATGACGACAATCTGCTGGCCGGCTACCACTTCCGCTATCGCAAGATGGGGGCCGTGGCGTACCGACACGTGGCCAATAACTACATCGCGGTGTTCCAGCACTTCATCCCGCCTGGTATCTGGGAGGCAATCTATGTGATTGAGGGGTTGCTCAAGGTCGACCTCAGCGTCGAACCCGATACGGTGTACTCTGACACCCAGGGCCAGTCGGCCACGGTGTTCGCCTTCACTCATCTGCTGGGCATCAATCTGATGCCGCGTATCCGCAACTGGCGCGACCTGGTGATGTGCCGGCCAGATCGCGGCGTTTCGTATAAACACATCAACCGTCTGTTCACCGACACCGCCGACTGGCACCTGATCGAAACCCACTGGCAGGATCTGATGCAGGTCGCGTTGTCAATCCAGGCCGGCAAGATTTCCTCACCTATGCTGCTGCGCAAACTTGGCTCCTACAGTCGGCGCAACAAGCTCTATCATGCCGCGCAAGCGCTGGGCAGCGTGATCCGGACGATCTTCCTACTCAACTGGATCGGCAGCCGCGAGTTGCGCCAGGAAGTCACCGCCAACACCAATAAGATCGAGTCCTACAACGGCTTCTCTAAGTGGCTGTCCTTTGGCGGTGACGTGATCGCCGAAAACGATCCGGACGAGCAACAGAAACGCCTGCGCTACAACGACATGGTGGCCTCGTCGGTGATCCTGCAGAACACCGTGGACATGATGCGCATCCTGCAGAAGCTCGCCCGTGATGGCTGGCAGTTCACTGACGACGACGTATCGTTTCTCAGCCCCTACCTAACCAGCAATGTCAAACGTTTTGGGGAGTTCAACCTGAAACTCAAACGCCCACCGGAACCCTGGATCAAGGATTCCATTTTCCAGCAGGCTGCGGGATCAATGCGTGCGAAACAGATGTCTGACAGCAACGTTGAGGTGACGAACTGATGCATATCCCGCCAGCTTCGTTCCGCGTGACACCTTATGGGGACGTCGATACCAAGGTACTCGACTCTCTGCGTGCAAGCTACGACACCGCTCAGTTGCTCAACTTGGTCGACCGGCTGGATGCCTGCCTTGCTGAAATCGGAGGGGTCGGCAGCATTCGAGAAGACTTCCTACGCCTGCATGGCATGGCCATGACGGTACTGGAAGGTTTCCCCCTCACTGTGGCTACCAGTGATGTCGACAGTATTTGGGCGCAGGCGATGGCCCTTCAAGAGGATATTTCTGCTTTATGTTCATGCTTGCAGGCGGGTTCTAAACACGTTGCTCCTTTGGCAGCGCTTGCTCCTGACTATCAGGACTAGACTATTCGTGCAAATGGGCTGCCGGCAGACTGAATACAATGGAGGTGCAGAGTAAAACTGATGCTGCAGGACTGACGAGTAACTCTATAGCATCGCTGTACTGTGGGGTGAATTTGACTCTGGGTAGCCGGTTTTGACGCCCTGTAGGCACGCTGCCATCCTCCCGGGCATCGGCCTAGATAAAACTACTGACGAAGCCTTCGGGCTTACATTAGCCACGAGCGGACTTGCATTAAATCTCAATGGACTCACGCTTTCTAAAAAAAACCAGAGCCACTTTCCAGAGGCAAAGATTAGTCGTCGTGACGGGTACTGACCTCTGGTGTGCAGGGGTGATCAGGCTCGGATGCCGCTCTCTTATCCGCGCGCGATATGAAGCGCTGATAGCATTCAAGGCCACAGAAGTGCACGACGTACTCGGTACCTTCCGGCGTCAGTGCGGCGTCAAGGGAAATTTCCTTGCAACATTCGCAGCAACTGATAGTGGGGGTGTCGTTTGCGTTCATGATGGGGTTTCTCCATCGTCCAAGAAAACCTAGTAACTCTTCCACACCTGCGATCGAACCTGCGCGCAGATCGACCTGCGGCTGGCAGTGCAGCAACAATTCCCAACGCTCCCAAGCCTGCCGCAACTCGGCAGCGGAGACCGCGCCGTGCTCCGAGCGGGTCACGCCCGCTTCCGAAAGGCCCGTAGAGCCGCTCTCAGGAAGAGGACGAAGAGAACCGTCAGCACGAGCGTCGCGAGGCTCCAATGCTCGCTGACGAAGGCCCCGGCCGCAGTCCCCGAGAGCAGTAATGCCAGCACCGGCAGATGGCAGGGGCAAGTGAGCGCGGCGAGCACACCCCACGTGTAGGCGTGCCAGCGGGGCATCTTGATTGATTCGGATTGGTTGGTATTACGCATGGGTGTGACCTTCGATGGCACGATGAGTCAGCCCGGCCAACTCCGTTTTCACTGCGTCTAAAGCTGCCAGCCGGGTCGCGATTTGCCCAAGCAAGCGGTCGATACACCCGATCACATCGGTACTATCGTCTGCATCGAGCGCTCGACAGAGCCGCGCCAATTCGTCGAGCCCGATACCGGACTCAAAGGCGGCACGTACGAAGCACAGCCGCGCCAGGGACCGCTCATCGAAAATGCCGTAACCGCTTTCCGTGCGCCGCGCGGGGTGCAGCAAGCCGCGCAGCATATAATCTCGGACTATATGGACACTGACGCCCGCGTCCTCGGCCAATCTGGATATGGAGTAGGCATTCATCGCCGACACTCCCGACCTTCACCGCAAACTGGGGCGCTCAGATATTTCCTTCCGGCTAGGCGCTCAGGTAGCCAGATGAGCAACGGTGCAGCTCCCAGAGCCAGTAGCAGCCACAACCTGGAGAGATGCTCGCCGTTTTGGTCAAACACATAAGCCAATAGCGCACCAACTGCGAGCAACAGGAAGTGAGGCCCCGTTATGTAGCAGTGAAGGCGGCGACAACGCGTGGCGTTGACCAGGCAGGCGCCGCCCATCACGGCCAGCGCGGCGCCTGCTGCCAGGAACAACGCGGGGCGTCGATTAGACAGAACAATCGCTATCGTCGCCACGACGGCAGGCAGGCCCCAGAAGCTGACCAACTGCCATGTCTTGCGTAGGCTGTCGCACCTACCGAGATCGTCTGCCGTGTTGCTCATGTTTCAACCTCCCTCTCTCATTACCCTGCGCAGCAGGACAATTGTTTGACGTCTTTGTTAAAGGTCTGTGCGGCGAGTTTCAGTCCCTCGACCATCGTCAGGTAGGGGAACAACTGGTCAGCCAATTCCTGCACGGTCATACGGTTGCGGATGGCGAGTACCGCCGTCTGGATCAGTTCTCCTGCTTCCGGGGCCACAGCCTGCACTCCCAGCAGTCGGCCGGAGCCCGCTTCGGCAACCAACTTGATGAAACCCCGCGTGTCGAAGTTGGCCAACGCGCGCGGCACGTTGTCCAGGGTCAAGGTGCGGCTGTCGGTTTCGATCCCGGCGTGCTGCGCTTCGGCTTCGCTGTAGCCGACGGTGGCCACTTGCGGATCGGTGAACACCACGGCCGGCATGACGTCGAGATTGAGCTTGGCCTCGCCGCCGGTCATGTTGATTGCCGCGCGGGTGCCAGCCGCTGCCGCGACGTAGACGAACTGCGGTTGGTCGGTGCAGTCGCCGGCCGCATAGATATCCGCTGCGCTGGTGCGCATGCGCTCGTCGATCTGGATGCCGCCGCGCTCGTCCAGCTGCACGTCGGCCGCTTCCAGGTTCAGGCCCTGGGTATTGGGCGTGCGGCCGGTGGCGACGAGCAGTTGGTCGGCACGTAACTCACCATGGTTGGTGGCCAGTACGAACTCGCCGTTGGCGTGGGACACCTGGCTGGCTTGCGTTTGCTCCAGCACTTCGATGCCCTCCATACGGAAGGCCTCCGTCACCGCCGCGCCGATGGCCGGGTCTTCGTGGAAGAACATCGCACTGCGTGCCAGGATCGTGACCTCGCTACCCAGCCGGGCGAAGGCCTGCGCCAGTTCCACTGCCACTACGGAGGCGCCGATCACGGCGAGCCGCTTAGGGATTGTATCGCTCGCCAGTGCCTGGTCTGAGGTCCAGTACGGCGTGTCTTTCAGTCCTGGAATCGGTGGAACGGCCGCGCTTGCGCCGGTGGCGACCAGGCAGCGGTCGAAGGCTACGATGTGCTCGCCACCCTCGGCCAGTTTCACGCTGAGCGTGTGGCCGTCCTGGAAACGGGCGGTGCCGCGCAGCACGCTGATCGCCGGCGTGCTCTCCAGGATGCTTTCGTACTTGGCGTGGCGCAGTTCGGCGACACGGTCTTGTTGCTGCGCGAGCAGACGTTCGCGTAGGACGGTCGGCGTCATGGCGGAAAGCCCGGCGTCGAACGGGCTCTCGCGGCGCAGATGGGCCACATGCGCGGCACGAATCATGATCTTGGAGGGCACGCAGCCCACGTTGACGCAGGTGCCGCCGATGATGCCGCGCTCGATCAGGGTGACGCGGGCACCGCCTTCCACCGCCTTGAGCGCGGCCGCCATGGCGGCGCCACCACTGCCGATGACCGCGACGTGGAGCTTGTCGCCCTCTTTCCCGGCGTCAGTGCTGCTCAACCAACCCCGTGCCTTATCGAGCAGGCCAGGACGGGCTTGTACCATGGCGTCTTCGAACGCCGCTCGATACCCCAGGGCCTCGACAGCGGCCTGCATCTGCTCACGGCTTGCGCCCTCGTCGACCTTCAGTTCGGCCTTCCCGCTGGCGTAGGAAACATCCGCCCGATGCACGCCCGGAATCTTCTCCAAGGCCTCTTTCACATGCACGACACAGGAGGCGCAGGTCATACCAATGATTTTCAGTTCGGTCATTTCGTTACTCATTAGATCGTCTCTTGTCAGGTTCACTGGTTTGGCGGCGTCGGACAGGCATCCGGCCCACAACGGCGATGAGCGGGCGACACGAGATCCCATATCGACACCCCAAACATGAGGGCCAGGCCGATATAGAGCAGCCAACCGCTCCGCCAGCCATAAGCCCGCATAAAAAATACCGCTGCCAGTACCAGGGTAGGACCGATCAGGCCGAGCGCAGTCCGTCGCCACTGCCGATGATTGAGCCAGCCGAGGGCATTGACGAGCAGAGCCAGTCCAGCAAACAGAGGCAGCAGCGTGGTGATGAACAGGCCTTCCCACTGGCTCAAAAAGCCCAGACCGAACGCGGCCCCCAGACTAGCAAGGGCGGGAAAGCACATGGCGCAGCCTATGGCAGAAATCAGCACGCCGACGGAGCCGGCTTTGTCACCGATCCGCGTGAACAGATTGAGAGGATTTGCCATCGGAAGTCCCTCCTATTGCTTGACGCTGGACGGATAGCCAGCGTCCTCGGTCGCCTTAGTCAGCGCCAGGGCATTGGTCTTGGTATCGTCGAAGGTGACGATGGCCTCGCGGTTCTCGAAACTCACCTCAGCCTTGGTCACGCCATCGACCTTGGTCAACGCCGTCTTCACCGTAATCGGGCAGGCGGCGCAGGTCATGCCCGGCACCGCCAGGGTGACGGTCTGCGTGGCCGCCCAGACGGGTGTGGCGACCAGGCTGGCGAGGGCTAAGGATGCGAGCAGTTTTCTCATGGTGAACTCCTGATCAGTAGAACAAGGGAAGGATGTAGGGGAAGCCGAGCGCGACCAGCACCAAGGCCGCCACCAGCCAGTACAGCAGCTTGTAGGAGGTACGTACCTGAGGGATGGCGCAGACCTCGCCCGGTGCGCAGGCTTGAGCGGGGCGGAAAATGCGCCGGTAGGCGAAGAACAGCGCCACCAGTGCCGCGCCGATGAAGAGCGGGCGGTACGGTTCCAGCACGGTCAGGTTACCGATCCAGGCCCCGCTGAATCCCAGTGCGATCAGAATCAGCGGCCCGAGACAGCAAGCCGAGGCGAGAATCGCCGCAAGCCCCCCGGCGACAAGAGGGGCGCGCCCGTTTGATGGTTCAGACATGCATTTCTCCTTTCGAGCATTTGATCGATGGTTTAAGGTTAGTCCCGTAGTCATGTACGGAATCAAGCGGTATGAAAAACAATTTGGAAAGCCTGACCATTGGCGCTTTCGCCAAGGCGGCCGGGGTCAACGTGGAAACCATCCGGTTCTATCAACGCAAGGCGCTGTTACCCGAACCGGACAAGCCCTACGGCAGCATTCGCCGTTACGGTGAGGCGGATGTCGCCCGGGTGAAATTCGTTAAATCCGCGCAACGGCTGGGCTTTAGCCTCGATGAAGTGGCCGGGCTGTTGAGGCTGGATGACGGTGCTCACTGCGATGAAGCGCGTGTGCTCGCCGAGCAGAAGCTTGGGGATGTGCGTGGCAAGCTCGCGGATCTGCGACGGATCGAGTCAGTTTTGGAGCAACTGGTTCACGACTGTTGTGCGAGCCACGGGACTGTTTCCTGTCCGCTGATCGTTTCGCTGCATGGGGACAACTCGGGCGTTAACCGAGGATTTCCCGTTGCGTAAGGCGCCCCTGTTGGTCGGCTTGCGCTTAGAAAAAAGCGGCGCTCAATGAGCGCCGCTGAATGGCCAAAGGAGCACTTGCAAAGGGCACAGTTTGGTATTGCTATTTGCCCTCGCGCCTCAGCAGAGTGGGCTCACGTTGCATCTGGTCGAGTAGCACAGGCTCTACTTTGCAGGCGGACAGGCGGGCTGCGCTTCGCTACGGCCTGCCGCCGTGGGGCCCAGTTGCTTAATCTCCTTGACGGTTTCCGCCACCAGGGTCGCTTCAGCCCTCTCGCGTGCAGCAATTCGCTCAATCGCTCGGTCGCTCCCGCCCTCGGCCCATACGGTGGATGACAGCAGAGTCGCACCCACTACCAGCAGCAGTCTTAGGTGTTTCATAACGGCGATCTCCTCTCGGGTTTTCGATCCACGATTCAACTCTACCTCCGTAGTTAAGTACGGAATCAAGGAGAGAGGAGATGAAGGTCCTGGATTATGGCGCTGAGAGGAAATGGCAGGGCTCCGCCATGAAGACGGCGATTGCTTCAGGGCCGTCTAGGGCTGCTGCTGGGTCGTAGTCGTAAATTTTTTCGCTCATTCTGACCTCCACTCGCTGGCGAGTTTTTTAGCCGCTTCAATATCACGGCTTTGGCTGCTTTTGTCGCCGCCGCACAACAGCAAAACGAATTCATCACCTCGCTGCTGGAAATAGGGGTTGGGGGAGCAACGGAACAGAAAGTGCACTTAAGCTCAGTCGCTGCCCCGCAAACCCTTGCAACGTCTGGATAGTTTCGAAAAACGACCGTTTTATGAAACCGTTTCCGCTATCGCGAGGAAAGGTCACCAACACCCGAAAATCAGTGCAATAAACCTTTCTCACGAATCAAAGTTCGTTAATTCGCAGTCGCTGACGAGTAAAACGAACTCTAATTCGGCTTACGTTGGTTTTCAGTTCCATTGCTCCCCAACCCCCGATGTCGCCCGGGTGAAATTCGTAAAGTCCGCGCAACGGCTGGGCTTTAGCCTCGAAGAAGTGGCCGGGCTGTTGAGGCTCGATGACGGCGCTCACTGTGATGAAGCGCGCGTGCTCGCCGAGCAGAAGCTTGGGGATGTGCGTGGCAAGCTCGCGGATCTGCGACGGATCGAGTCTGTTTTGGTGCAACTGGTTCACGACTGTTGTGCGAGCCACGGGACCGTTTCCTGTCCGCTAATCGTTTCGCTGCATGGGTAAAACGCTCTGCGTTGGCCAGTGGTTGTGAAGGGAACCAGCGGACAAGGTCTACGGCTGCCGCGGCTGTGAAGCCGCACCGGTCACCGCCGACAAACCGGCTCAACTGATCGAAAAGAGCATGGCCAGTCCTAGCGTCCTGGCGATGCTGTTGATCACCAAATACGTCGATGGTCTGCCGCTGCACCGCTTCAAAAAAATCCTCGGTCGTCACGGCGTCGATATCCCCCGCCAAACCCTGGCGCGCTGGGTGATCCAGTGCGGCGAGCACCTGCAACCGCTGCTGAATCTGTCTACGAAAACAGCCCGGCGTGCCGCGTCGGCACGAAGGCCGTATTGCGGTGCAAACCAGCGATACGCGTTGGTGCTCGGACGGCTTTGAGTTCCGCTGCGAGGACGGAGCCAAATTGAGCGTAACCTTCGCCCTGGACTGCTGTGATCGCGAGGCCATCGGCTAGGTCGCGAGCCCGACCGGGTACAGCGGCGATGATATCCGCGACTTGATGCTGGAAAGCGTGGAGAGGCGCTTCGGTGATCAACTGCCCGCCACGCCGGTGCAATGGCTAAGCGATAACGGCTCGGCGTACACCGCCGACCAGACGTGCCTGTTTGCTCGACAGATCGGCTTGCAGCCGGTGACCCCCCAGTTCGCAGCCCGCAGAGCAACGGCATGGCCGAGAGCTTCGTGAAGACGATCAAGCGTGATTACG
Source organism: Pseudomonas sp. AO-1 (assembly GCF_019775695.1). NCBI lineage: Bacteria > Pseudomonadati > Pseudomonadota > Gammaproteobacteria > Pseudomonadales > Pseudomonadaceae > Pseudomonas > Pseudomonas sp. AO-1. The sequence continues at coordinate 3,803 of NZ_CP079948.1, read as the reverse complement.
TGGCGCACATACCTAAGCCGGATCGAGAAACGGCACTACGTAACTTGGCCAATCCCTGTGATCCTGCGTGGTCGTCTTACTTTGCCCAACGTCGAGCTGCGATAGACGTGGATTGATTGCCCGGTACTAGACCATGGTGCTGACGAAAGACTTGAGCCGGATGAGGCGCGACTCTCATGCCCGGTTCTTTGGGGGCGGTGGCGCAGTAATGCGCTGCTGTTACCCGACGAAAGTGTACTTAAGCCCTACCATCTTATCTCGGCGCCATAAACCAGGACCTTCATCTCCTCCCTCCTTGATTCCGTACTTAACTACGGAGGTAGAGTTGAATCGTGGATCGAAAACCCGAGAGGAGATCGCCGTTATGAAACACCTAAGACTGCTGCTGATAGTGAGTGCGACTCTGCTGTCATCCACCGTATGGGCCGATGGCAGTTCCGATCGCCTGTACGGTAAGATGATCCAGGCCAACGAGCAATCCATGCGCGAATACGCTAGCGCCCAAGGCAAGAACCCGCCAGAAGTCACTCACTACCGCTATGGCATGAAGCTCGACATCGCCAAGGTCATTCACGTCACGTCGACCAATGGCAACTGCGATGTGATGCCTGCGCAAATGACCTACGAGGATTCGAGCGGAAACCTGCATATTCTGGAGTACCGCGTATCAGGAACGGATTGCAGGAGCCAGCACTGAGCATTGTTGACGTGTTGCTGACGGAAAAGTAATTTTCACGTCACCCTGACGTTATTTTGCATGTGGAAGTATGTAAGAAGCGCACCCGGCTATGCCCGGCGCGCTTCGGCATATACACAACCGCACAATGAAAAATCTGCCAAAACATCAAGAGCGTTTATGAACAACAAGGCCCTGTTGGGACTTTCTCAGATCGTCTTGAGCATCAGCGCTGCGCAGGCTGCAATGGCCGCCGAGGAAAAAGGCGAGGGATTCATCGAAGGCAGCAGCCTGAGCATCCTCAATCGAAATTTCTACTTCAACCGTGATTTTCGCAAAGGCCAGTCCAGCAGTACAGGAAATGGCTACTCGGAAGAATGGGCCCACGGAGTCATAGGCCGATTCGAGTCGGGCTCGGCCAGGCCGAGGACAATTACTCCAAGCTCGGCGGCGCCGTAAAGACCCGTTTCCTGGACACTGAAATCAAAGTAGGCGATGTCTTCCCTGTCACGCCTGTCGTGCAGTACGGCGATTCGCGACTGCTTCCGGAAAGCTTCCGCGGCGTCACCGCATACAACACCAGTGTCGAGGGCTTGGTGCTACAGGGCGGACGCCTGCACGCGATGAGCCAACCCAGCTCCAGCAGCATGCGGGATGATTTTGCAACCTTCTACGCAGGCGAAGTCGGCTCTCCGTGGATAGTCGGCGGTGATTACACACCCAACGACAACCTTGGCTTCAGCCTTTACACCAGTTGTCTCAAGGATGCCTGAAACCAATACTATACCGGCACTACCTGGAGCTACCCGCTTGCAGATGATGTCGCCTTGGTCGGTGGTTTGAATTACTACAAGGCCGTCGATGAGGGGAAGCAGCTCCTCGGCAGTTTTGAGAACGATACCTGGAGCGGCAAGGTCGGCCTCCGTGTCGGGGCGCACACCGGCGAGGGACGGAGACGGCCGACGTGAACCAGATCGCTATTGTGCCTTGCTATCGCCCTTCGGGGACTCCATTCCAATGTGTTGGTTCATGTTCTCCATCATTGTATTGCAGTTTTTCATCATCTTGGACATTTCCTGCATGTCCATCATCGGCATATGGTTGCCGTCCATCATGTGCATGTCCTCACCCTTATTTGTCTCGGCACTGCTTTGGGCGGGGGCTTTGGCCTGTTCGGCAAATCCCGTGGCAACAGTTCCAAGGGCTATGAAGGTAGCAAGGACGGTGTAGGTAATGGCGTTACGCATGGCGACTCTCCTCATCTACGACCTTGGTTTCCAGCCAGGCTGTGTATTGAAGAGTTGATTGCTCCACTGTCCTCCTGTTTGGCTCCTTTGGTTTGGAGGATGGTTTCAGGCGCCTGAGGTAGGCGCCTTTTTCGGTCAACAAGTCTTCGGCTTCATCGCTCTGGACTCTGCGAGCTGGCTTGACAGCACCGCGTTGTCTTGCACGAGAAGCTGCTTTTCTGTGGCCAACTGGCTCAATTGGCTTTCAGTTTGGCTTAAGCGTTCCGCCAGCAGGCTTCGCTCCCGTTCATTGACGGCCAGGTAAGTCCGCGTCTCAGCCAAACGCTGCTCACCTTGGCCATGGCGCTGCTCCAGTGCCTGATGCGACTGTTGCAAGTCGGTGAATTGAAGTAAGACGTGTTCATGCGCAATCTGACTCTGCGCGAGCGTCGCTTGCGTCGTGAGCAGGGTGCTCTCTAGACGATCATGGTCCTGCACCAGGCGTTGTTCCTGCGCCTGCAGTTCGCCCAGGCGGGTTTGCTGCGCGAGCAGACGCTGCCGGAGCGCTGCCAATTCGTGTTCCAGGCGCTGCTGGCGTTGCTCAGTGGCCTGGCGCTCGTCGCTGCGTTGTTGCGCGACCGATGCCTGGTAGTGCTCAAACTGCTCCCGCGCTTGTTGCAGTTGCCGGGTCAGTGCGGCCGCCTCGGCGGCGCGGTCAGCCAGACGTTGTTCGAGCCCGGTCTTTTCACTGCCCAGGCTGGCCAGGGCGATCTCCTGACGCTGCAGGGTGTCAGCCAGCCCCTGGCTGCGCGTAGTGGCTACGGCAAGTGCCTGGGCCTGCTGCTCCTGAACGCTGAGTTGCGCGTCGCGCTCGACGAATGCCTGCTGCAACTGTTCCTGCAACGCGTCGGCCTCTGCCTGGTGAGCCGCTACGGCCTGCTGGAGTTGGACGGCCGCCTCCGCCTGAACTTTTTCGTACAGTCCTTTCAGCGCCAGGACCAGCTCCGCGGGCAATCCCAGTTCGGCCTGGGCCAGCGTGCCGGGATGCGCGGCTTTCCAACGCTTTAACAACGGAGCAATCGTGCTTTTGCTGCCCGTCCCACCCAGGGCGACGCGGATGCTGTCAATGGTGGGGTTGTGGCCCGCAGCCACCAGTTGGGTGGCCGCCTGGGCAACATGCAGGTAGAGGACGCCGGAACGGGCCATGAACACCTCGGATTTTTTCGTACCGTATTATGGAAAACGTAATACAGCAATTTAAGTACAGAATAGCTCAACCTTGAGTAACTGCTGCTTGGCCCACGATAAGCGCGGTTATCGTGAGTTAAGTCATCGCGATCGAGGGTTGTGTCTATAATCTGCGGTACACATGGCCTAAACAGGCGCTTCGTGATGACAGCCGGCAATAATGACGAAAACCTCCCCACCAGGCGGCACGAAGAGCCGACAGTACTTGCGCGTACCCCCGGTACGCTCACCACCCCCGAACAATTGGCTGAGCAACATCAGCGTTTTCTCGCCGCCGCGACAACCGACAACACCCGGCGCACCTACCGCTCGGCCATTCGCCACTTTCTCGCCTGGGGCGGCGTGCTGCCGTGCGATGAAGCCGCGCTGATTCGTTATCTATTGTCTTTTGCGGAAGTATTGAACCCGCGCACCCTGGCCCTGCGCCTCACGGCGCTGTCGCAATGGCACCGTTATCAGGGTTTTCCTGACCCTACCGCCAGCGCCACCGTGGGCAAAACCTTGCGCGGTATTGAGCGGGTGAACGGGCGGCCTCGACAAAAGCCAAGGCCCTGGTCCTAGAGGATCTCGAACGCATCGTGGTGCACCTGAACACGCTCGACGGACTGGCGACACTGCGGGACAGTGCACTGCTCCAGGTCGGGTATTTTGGT
>NZ_CP079947.1:6595000-6715607 GCF_019775695.1 Pseudomonas sp. AO-1 | reverse complement strand
TTGCAGCAGCCAGAAGATCGGTTGAGCGATGAACCACAGAATGCCGTAGTCGACCGTCAGTTCCAGACCTGGGGACAACTGTTTCAGCACGGCCTGGCTTTTCGGCCCGGCGTACAGAATGGCGCTGGTTTCAACTTTCGCACCCGGTGCAGCGGTCAGCGAAGGACCGGTGTAACCGATGATGTAGTTGCCTTTGCTGTCTTTACGCGTCTGAACGATGTTGTTTTCGCCTTTCGGCGCAACCCACGCAGTCACGAAGTAATGCTGCAGCCAGGCTACCCAGCCACCGGTGACGGTTTCCTTGAGCTGACCTTTATCCATGTCTTTCATGGACACTTTCTTGTACGGCTCGGAACTTGTCCACAGGGCAGCGCCCAGGTAAGTCGCAGTGCCGGTGGCAGTGGTCGACGAAGGGTCGGCACTGGCATCGCGCTTCAGCTGGGCGAACATCGAACCCGACCAAGGCTGAGCGCTCTGGTTATCCACAAGGTAGGTCACGGTCACGTCATACAGGCCGCGTTTCAGAGTGAAACGCTTGATGTAATTGACGCCGTCCTTGCTGAACTTCAGGTCGACAACCAGTTGATCCTGACCGTCAGCCAGTTGATAACTTTTCTTCTCCGAAGCGTAAACAGGGCGACCGGCCGGGCTTGCGTCCGGACCGTTGGTGCCGATCAGGCCGCTTTGTGCCAGATAAGTACGTTCGCCGCCGTTGTCGAACAGCTGGAACGGTACATCAGGACGATCCTGACGACGTGGATACAGTGGCAAAGTCAGTTGAGCAACGTCACCGCCCTGTGGATCGATCGCCAGATCGAGCACGTCGGTTTTGACCTGGATCAGATCCTTGCTGGCAGCGACTGGCGTTTCCACAGGTGCGCTGGTATCGCTGGCGGCACGCGGAATATCGTCACTGGCGGAAGCGTTATTGCCAGGAACGGTGTCCGGCAAACCGGATGCAGTCGTACTGGTAGCAACATTCTGAGTCGGCAGGGCAGCCTGGCCATAATCCTGGTTCCATTTAAGAACCATGACGTAGGACACGATTGCCAGGGCGACGATCAGGATCGTGCGTTTGATATCCATGATTACTCGGCCATCGAAGAAGAACGGGAGGTAGGGATAGGTGGAACCGGGTCATAACCACCGGGATTCCACGGATGACAGCGACCTAAACGACGAAAGGTCAGCCAGCCACCGCGCAGAAGGCCATGATTTTCGATGGCTTCATACGCGTAGCAAGAACAACTGGGGTAGAAACGACAGTGATTGGCCATCAAAGGACTAATGGCGTAGCGATAAAACTGGATCGGAACGAGGGCCAGTTTACGCATCTGGACTGTCTACCCCTACAGTTTCGGTTTTGACTGCTGAAACTGGCTTGTTACGGGCCAGGCGCTTCCAGAGCTTGCCGAAATGCTGAATCAATTCGGGGTTTTCTACGTCGCCCAAACCTTTGCGCGCGACGATAACGATGTCCCAGCCGACCAGAGAATCCTGGTGCAGACGGAACGATTCGCGCATCAGACGTTTGAGGCGATTGCGCTCAACGGAGAGCTTTACGCTCTTTTTCCCGATAACCAGCCCGAGACGGGGGTGATCAAGATCGTTGCTGCGCGCAAGGAGCAGGAGATTTTTCCCCGGAACCTTGCCGGTAGGGGAGTCAAAGACTGCCTTGAAATGCCGGGGGGTAAGCAGACGCTTTTCCCGACTGAAGTCCTGACTCACCTCCAGTACCGGATTATCAAACTGCCAGACGCGCACGACCTTTGGCGCGACGACGCGACAGGACAGCGCGACCGTTCTTGGTAGCCATGCGAGCACGGAAACCGTGGGTACGAGCGCGTTTGATAGTGCTTGGTTGGAAAGTACGTTTCATGTCGTGTTACCTGGTTCGTCCACAACGGGCCGGAATGGCCCCCGTTTTAAGAGACCGGGGATTCTAGAGAAAGCAAGCCCTCAGGTCAATTTCCAACCAGCGTTTCCTTATAAATAGATCTCTGGAGCTTGCGGAAGCGAAATCCTGTTTGCCAGACATAAAAATAAAGAAGGGAATTATTTAAAGCTTTTCTGTAAAGCTTGTAAAAGCTAGGGCGCCCCTCTTCTGTGGATAACCATGCTCAGCCCTTATAAATCTTGATGTACAGAGAATTACAACTACAGTGGAAAACCGTGTTCAGCCTGTGCTGCGCTGTCGGATAACCTGTGTGTGGAATGGCCTGTTATCCACAGGCTGGTTATCCACCGAGTTCCACCCCCAGTTGTCCAGTGCCCTCAGAGGCGGTTATCCACAGAGCTTATGCACACACCGTTGGTCGCCTTTTTACCGGTTAACGCATTGATTAATCATGGTCACCACACAACCTGCATGTGGATAAGTGGACGGCTCGCCGCTACAATGGCCGCTTGTTTTTGCCTCACCGGCTTTCAACTTAGGGGATATCCGTGTCAGTGGAACTTTGGCAGCAGTGCGTGGAGCTTTTGCGCGAAGAGCTGCCTGCCCAACAATTCAACACCTGGATCCGTCCACTACAGGTCGAAGCCGAAGGCGACGAGTTGCGCGTCTACGCACCGAACCGTTTTGTGCTGGACTGGGTCAACGAAAAGTACCTCGGTCGCGTCCTTGAACTGCTGGATGAGCACGGCAACGGCATGGCGCCAGCGCTTTCCTTATTAATAGGCAGCAAACGCAGCTCGGCACCGCGTGCCGCGCCGAATGCGCCGTTGGCCGCTGCGCAGGTGTCCCAGGCGCAGGCCAATACCGCGCCGGCCAGCGCGCCAGCCCCGGCTCCAAGTGCAGCCCCGGCCAAGCGCTCGACGCAGAAAACCGAGGAAGTCAGTGAAGAGCCGTCCCGCGACAGCTTTGACCCGATGGCCGGTGCGGCCTCGCAACAGGCCCCGGTTCGCGCCGAACAGCGCACAGTGCAGGTCGAAGGCGCGCTCAAGCACACCAGTTACCTGAACCGCACCTTCACTTTCGAGAATTTCGTCGAAGGCAAGTCCAACCAGCTCGCCCGCGCGGCGGCCTGGCAGGTGGCGGACAATCCCAAGCACGGTTACAACCCGCTGTTCTTGTATGGCGGCGTCGGTCTGGGTAAAACCCACTTGATGCACGCGGTGGGTAACCATCTATTAAAGAAGAACCCGAATGCCAAGGTCGTGTACCTGCATTCCGAGCGTTTCGTGGCCGACATGGTCAAGGCGCTGCAACTGAACGCGATCAACGAATTCAAGCGCTTCTACCGTTCGGTGGACGCTCTGCTGATCGACGATATTCAGTTCTTCGCCCGTAAAGAGCGTTCCCAGGAAGAGTTTTTCCACACCTTCAACGCCCTGCTTGAAGGTGGCCAGCAGGTCATTCTCACCAGTGACCGCTACCCGAAAGAAATCGAAGGCCTTGAAGAGCGCCTCAAGTCCCGCTTCGGCTGGGGCCTGACGGTTGCCGTCGAGCCGCCGGAGCTTGAAACCCGCGTGGCGATCTTGATGAAGAAGGCTGATCAGGCCAAAGTCGAGTTGCCTCACGACGCGGCGTTCTTCATAGCCCAGCGAATTCGTTCCAACGTCCGCGAGCTGGAAGGTGCGCTGAAACGCGTGATCGCTCACTCGCACTTCATGGGCCGCGACATCACCATCGAGTTGATTCGCGAATCTCTGAAGGACTTGTTGGCACTGCAGGACAAACTGGTTTCTGTGGATAACATTCAGCGCACCGTCGCCGAGTACTACAAGATCAAGATTTCCGACCTGCTGTCCAAGCGTCGTTCGCGCTCGGTGGCACGTCCGCGTCAGGTGGCCATGGCATTGTCCAAGGAGCTGACCAACCACAGTCTGCCGGAAATCGGCGATGTGTTTGGTGGTCGCGACCACACGACGGTGTTGCACGCCTGCCGCAAGATCAACGAACTTAAGGAATCCGACGCGGACATCCGCGAGGACTACAAGAACCTGCTGCGTACACTGACCACTTGATGAACACCAGCGCAGCTTATTAAGGCAAGGGACTAGACCATGCATTTCACCATTCAACGCGAAGCCCTGTTGAAACCCCTGCAACTGGTCGCAGGCGTCGTCGAGCGCCGACAGACCTTGCCGGTACTGTCCAACGTGCTGTTGGTCGTCGACGGCCAGCAGCTGTCGCTGACCGGTACCGATCTGGAAGTCGAGCTGGTCGGTCGCGTGCAACTCGAAGAGCCGGCTGAAACCGGCTCCATCACCGTGCCTGCGCGCAAGCTGATGGACATCTGCAAGAGCCTGCCCAACGACGCGCTGATCGACATCAAGGTCGACGAGCAGAAGCTGGTCGTGAAGGCCGGTCGTAGCCGTTTCACCCTGTCGACCCTCCCGGCCAACGATTTCCCGACGGTTGAAGAAGGCCCGGGTTCGCTGACCTGCAGCCTGGAGCAAAGCAAGCTGCGCCGTTTGATCGAACGCACCAGCTTCGCCATGGCCCAGCAGGACGTGCGCTACTACCTCAACGGCATGCTGCTGGAAGTTTCGGCCGGTGTGATCCGCGCTGTGGCCACCGACGGTCACCGTCTGGCGATGTGCTCGATGCAGGCCGATATCGGACAGCCGGATCGCCACCAGGTGATCGTGCCGCGCAAAGGTATCCTTGAACTGGCGCGTCTGCTGACCGAGCCGGACGGCAACGTCAGCATCGTTCTGGGTCAGCACCACATCCGCGCCACCACCGGCGAATTCACCTTCACTTCGAAGCTGGTCGACGGCAAGTTCCCGGATTACGAGCGCGTTCTGCCGAAGGGCGGCGACAAGCTGGTATTGGGCGATCGTCAGGCACTGCGTGAAGCCTTCAGCCGTACCGCAATTCTGTCCAACGAGAAATACCGTGGTATCCGTCTGCAACTGGCCAACGGTCAGTTGAAGATCCAGGCCAACAACCCGGAGCAGGAAGAAGCGGAAGAAGAAGTGGGCGTTGAATACAACGGCGGTTCGCTGGAAATCGGCTTCAACGTGAGCTACCTGCTCGACGTGCTGGGCGTGATGACCACCGAACAGGTTCGCCTGATCCTGTCCGACTCCAACAGCAGTGCGCTGGTGCAAGAGTCCGACAATGACGACTCGGCTTATGTTGTCATGCCGATGCGTCTGTAATCAGCTGATCCTGGATGTCGTTAAGTCGTGTTTCGGTCACCGCGGTGCGCAATCTGCACCCGGTGACCTTCTCCCCCTCCCCCCGCATCAACATTCTTTACGGCGCCAACGGCAGCGGCAAAACCAGTGTTCTGGAAGCCATTCATCTGCTGGGGCTTGCCCGTTCGTTTCGTAGCACGCGGCTGTTGCCGGTCATCCAGTACGAGCAACTCGCCTGCACGGTGTTCGGTCAGGTCGAATTGGCCGAGGGTGGCCACAGTGCGTTGGGCATATCTCGCGACCGTCAGGGTGAGTTTCAGATTCGCATCGACGGGCAGAACGCCCGCAGCGCTGCGCAATTGGCCGAGATCCTGCCACTGCAGTTGATCAACCCCGATAGCTTCCGCCTGCTCGAAGGTGCGCCGAAGATTCGCCGGCAGTTTCTGGATTGGGGTGTGTTCCACGTCGAGCCGCGTTTCATGGCGACCTGGCAGCGTTTGCAGAAGGCCTTGCGCCAGAGAAACTCCTGGCTGCGGCATGGTACACTTGACGCCGTTTCGCAAGCGGTTTGGGACAGGGAACTGTGCCAGGCCAGCGCTGAAATCGATGAATACCGCCGCGCTTACATCAAAGCCTTGAAACCAGTCTTTGAACAAACCTTGAGCGAACTGGTTGAGCTTGAAGGTTTGACGCTCAGCTATTACCGAGGCTGGGACAAGGACCGGGAATTGAGTGCCGTACTGGCTGGCTCCGTGCAACGGGACCAGCAAATGGGTCATACCCAGGCCGGACCGCAACGGGCTGATTTGCGTCTTAGATTGGGCGCACACAATGCCGCGGACATCTTGTCCCGGGGTCAGCAGAAGCTGGTGGTTTGTGCCTTGCGAATTGCCCAGGGGCATCTGGTGAGCCAGGCCCGACGCGGCCAGTGTATTTATCTGGTGGATGACTTGCCGTCCGAACTGGACGAGAGCCACCGTCGCGCGCTGTGCCGCTTGCTGGAAGACTTACGCTGCCAGGTTTTCATCACCTGTGTAGATCACGAATTATTGAGGGAAGGCTGGCAGACGGAAACGCCAGTCGCTCTGTTCCACGTGGAACAGGGCCGTATCACCCAGACCCACGACCATCGGGAGTGAAGGCATTGAGCGAAGAAAATACGTACGACTCAACGAGCATTAAAGTGCTGAAAGGCCTGGATGCCGTACGCAAACGTCCCGGTATGTACATTGGTGACACTGACGATGGCAGCGGTCTGCACCACATGGTGTTCGAAGTGGTCGACAACTCGATCGACGAAGCCCTCGCCGGCCACTGCGACGACATCAGCATCATCATCCACCCGGATGAGTCCATCACCGTTAAAGACAACGGCCGTGGCATCCCGGTAGACGTGCACAAGGAGGAAGGCGTTTCCGCCGCCGAGGTCATCATGACCGTCCTCCACGCTGGCGGTAAGTTCGACGACAACTCCTACAAGGTCTCCGGCGGTCTGCACGGTGTAGGTGTGTCGGTTGTGAACGCGCTGTCCGAAGAGCTGGTACTGACCGTACGCCGCAGCGGCAAGATCTGGGAACAGACCTACGTCCACGGCGTGCCTCAGGCACCGATGGCGATCGTTGGCGACAGCGAAACCACCGGTACCCAGATCCACTTCAAGGCATCCAGCGAAACCTTCAAGAACATTCACTTCAGCTGGGACATCCTGGCCAAGCGCATTCGTGAACTGTCCTTCCTCAACTCCGGTGTCGGCATCGTCCTCAAGGATGAGCGCAGCGGCAAGGAAGAGCTGTTCAAGTACGAAGGCGGCCTGCGTGCGTTCGTTGAATACCTGAACACCAACAAGACTGCGGTCAATCAGGTGTTCCATTTCAATATCCAGCGTGAAGACGGCATTGGCGTGGAAATCGCCCTGCAGTGGAACGACAGCTTCAACGAGAACCTGTTGTGCTTCACCAACAACATTCCACAGCGCGACGGCGGTACTCACCTGGTGGGTTTCCGTTCCGCACTGACACGTAACCTGAACAACTACATCGAGCAGGAAGGCCTGGCGAAGAAACACAAAGTCGCCACCACCGGTGACGATGCCCGTGAAGGCCTGACCGCGATCATTTCGGTGAAAGTGCCGGATCCGAAATTCAGCTCGCAGACCAAAGACAAGCTGGTGTCTTCCGAAGTGAAGACTGCGGTCGAGCAGGAGATGGGCAAGTACTTCTCCGACTTCCTGCTGGAAAACCCGAACGAAGCCAAGCTGGTCGTCGGCAAGATGATCGACGCGGCGCGTGCCCGTGAAGCGGCGCGCAAGGCCCGTGAGATGACCCGCCGCAAAGGCGCGCTGGACATCGCCGGCCTGCCGGGCAAGCTTGCTGACTGCCAGGAAAAAGACCCGGCGCTGTCCGAACTGTACCTCGTGGAAGGTGACTCCGCGGGCGGCTCTGCCAAGCAGGGACGTAACCGCAAGACCCAGGCGATCCTGCCGCTGAAGGGCAAGATCCTCAACGTCGAGAAAGCACGCTTCGACAAGATGATCTCGTCCCAGGAAGTGGGCACCCTGATCACCGCACTGGGCTGCGGCATCGGTCGCGAAGAGTACAACATCGACAAGCTGCGCTATCACAACATCATCATCATGACCGATGCTGACGTCGACGGTTCGCACATCCGTACCCTGCTGCTGACTTTCTTCTTCCGTCAGTTGCCGGAGTTGATCGAGCGCGGTTACATCTACATCGCCCAGCCGCCGCTGTACAAGGTCAAGAAAGGCAAGCAAGAGCAATACATCAAAGACGACGACGCCATGGAAGAGTACATGACGCAGTCGGCCCTGGAAGATGCAAGCCTGCACCTGAACGAAGAGGCCCCGGGCATTTCCGGTGAAGCGCTCGAGCGTCTGGTGAACGACTTCCGCATGGTGATGAAAACCCTCAAGCGTCTGTCGCGCCTGTACCCGCAGGAGCTGACCGAGCACTTCATCTACCTGCCGGCCGTGAGCCTGGAAATGCTCGGCGACCACGCCAAGATGCAAGACTGGCTGGCCCAGTACGAAGTGCGTCTACGCACCGTCGAGAAGTCGGGCCTGGTCTACAAGGCCAGCCTGCGTGAAGACCGTGAACGTGGCGTGTGGCTGCCGGAGGTCGAGCTGATCTCCCACGGTCTGTCGAACTACGTCACCTTCAACCGCGACTTTTTCGGCAGCAACGACTACAAGACCGTCGTCACCCTCGGCGCTCAACTGAGCACCCTGCTCGACGAAGGCGCGTACATCCAGCGCGGCGAGCGCAAGAAAGCCGTCACCGAGTTCAAGGAAGCCCTCGACTGGCTGATGGCTGAAAGCACCAAGCGCCACACCATCCAGCGCTACAAAGGTCTGGGCGAAATGAACCCGGATCAGCTGTGGGAAACCACCATGGACCCAAGCGTGCGCCGCATGCTGAAAGTCACCATCGAAGACGCCATTGGCGCAGACCAGATCTTCAACACCCTGATGGGTGATGCGGTCGAACCTCGCCGTGACTTCATCGAAAGCAATGCATTGGCGGTATCCAACCTGGATTTCTGATCCCGGTTGGCGTCAAACCAAAAGGCCAACGCTCAAGCGTTGGCCTTTTTGTTGGCCGATCAAAAGATCGTCCGAACGCGGCCCGATCTTTTGATTTTTACTCGGATGCAACCGTCACACTCTCCAACCGATATCCATACCCATAAATCGTCAGCAACTGCCAACCCCGATCCGCCGTCAGTCCCAGTTTGTTGCGCAGGCGATAGATGTGCGTATCCAGCGGCCGTGATGACGCGACTTCTTCATGCGGCCAGAAGCGTTCGTACAGATACTCCCGCGATAACGGCCGACCCAGGTTACTGAACAGGCACCGCGCCAGGCGGTACTCACGTTCGGTCATGACGACTGACTTTCCCTCGCGGGTGACACTCAGTTCGGCATCGTCGAAGGTCAGGTCATTGAAGGTAAGGACTTCGCCAGCACTGCTGCGTGGCTGGCTGTGCCGGCGCAGGACGGCGGCGACGCGGGCTTTCAGCTCGTTGGGACGGAAAGGCTTGCTGACGTAATCGTCGGCACCGGCATTCAGCGCCTGGACGATATCGCTTTCGCCGTCGCGGCTGGTCAGCATGATCGCGGCGGGCGGCGACTCCATGTGTTCGCGGGTCCAGCGCAGCAGCGCCAGACCAGTGATGTCGGGCAGTTGCCAGTCGAGGATCAGCAAGTCGAAGGTGTCCCGACGCAACTGGCGCAACAGGTCCTCACCCCGTTCAAAGCTGTGCAGCGACCAAGGCTGCTCTCCCACTGCTGCCATCTGCTGCAGGGTTTGCTCGACCCGACGCAGTTCGGCGGGTTCATCATCCAGTATCGCAACGCGCATACGCGTGGGTTCCTTGTTGCTTGGGCAGTGGCCGGCCACGTTAACGGCTCGGCCTGAGCAATAAAAGTAAGCCGTTCACCATCGGTCGACGTCCGCTATGATTCTTCGGATCTACATCCTCAGACCTGTGGCCCATGAAACCATTCACTGTCCCCTGCCCTGTTTGTCATGATTAGCCCGCGTCGACGTGAAAGCCGCGAGCCGAGTCAGGTTCAGCGCCTGTTTCGGCGATTGGTGCGTGAGTGGTTGTGGATAAGTCTAGTGCTGTTGCCGCTGACTGCCCTGTTGTCGTATCGCGCGCAGATTAATCTGCACGATGCGTCACCGGTTTGGAGCGCGTTGCTTTCGGCGGGATGGGTGGCGGTTGTCCTCGGTTTGCTGCCGTGGCGTCCGCGCTGGGCGATCTGGGTAACGCTGGGTGGGGTGGCGGGTGTGTTGCTCACCAGCGCCGGACTGGCGGAAGTTCGTCACTGGTGGTCACCGACGCCGGCAGCGCTTGGCATATTGTTCGGCTACCTGGTCTGGAACTGGCGGCGCCTGAGCGTGGTGCTGACGTACTTTGGCTGGGAGCTGGCACGGCTGGATCGCGAGCCGAAAGTATTCCCGGAACGGCGCCGCGCGCAATTCACCAGCGCTGACCAGCTGCAGGGCCAGATCATGGCGCTGGAGCAGGCCATGAGCCGCACGCGCGATACCCGGCGCTTCATTGCCGACGGTCTGGAATACCTGCCGGTGGCGACCCTGATCAGCGATCCCAAGGGGCAGATCCTGCTCGGCAATCGCAAGGCGCGGGTATTGTTTGATCACCCGCTGGTTGGCGACGACGTCCTCGAGCAACTGGCCCGCCTCGGTTATCCGGAGTTGTCCACAGAACCCCGTCCGGCGCTTTCCACCTTGGCGCTGCTGGAGTTTCGCGATCACAAGGAACGCAGCTTGCGTCTGGAACGGGCGGCTTTGCTGCCGGTGGATGGCGATACCCCCATCGGCTGGCTGCTGAGCCTCACCGACCTGAGTGCCGAACGCGCCGCCGAAGAGCAGCGTGGGGTCTTGTTGCGGTTTCTTTCCCACGACCTGCGCGCCCCACATTCAGCGATTTTGGCCCTGCTCGATGTGCATCGCCATCAAGCCGGAGCGGACTCACCGCTGTTCGAACAGATCGAGCGCCAGGTACGCCGCGCGTTGGAATTGACCGATGGTTTCGTGTTGCTGGCCCGTGCGGAATCCGAGGCTTACCAGTTTCAACCCAGTCTGTTCGCGATGCTGGTGCTGGACGTGCTGGATCAGGCGCTGCCCATTGCTCAGCAGAAAAGCATCAAACTGTTGCACGCGATGGATGAGCAATCCCAGGAACGCCTGATCAGCGCGGATCAAGGCCTGTTGACCCGGGCCTTGTTCAACCTGTTGGAAAACGCCATCAAGTACAGCCCGGCAGGCACCACGATTCAATTAAGCGTCAGTTGCCAAGGCGAGTGGCTGTGCTGTGAATTGACCGATCAGGGCAAAGGCATTGCCGCCGAGGAACTGCCGGATCTGTTCACTCAATACCGACGATTTTCATCGGCGCAGGGAATTGATGGTATCGGGCTGGGGCTGTCGATGGTCAAGGCAGTGATCGATCATCATGGCGGTCGCATCGAGTGCCACAGCATCGTCGATCAAGGCACTACGTTCCGGCTGCAGCTACCGTTGATGGCCGAGTGAACAGGCACAAAAAACCGGCTATATCAGCCGGTTTCTTTACTTCCGAAAAAAACTTATGCACCTTTTACGGTATTTTATGAGCTTGAGAAATATATAAGTAAATCAATAAGTTACTTTCAATATTCAGGCTTTTTCTACAAAACCGTACACAGGTTATCCACAAAATCTCAGACAGCCAGCTGATCATTCGCGGCAGGTGCCTGCGGCGCCGGTGGCAGCGAACCCATTTCGCGCTGAGTCTGTTCGTTCCAGGATTGTACCCGGTCGTTCAGATCGGCGATGGCGCGAGGTCCAGTGCCTTCGGCGTACATCGGCTGACCGATGACCACGGTGATCACACCCGGCGTCTTGCCCCAGCCGATTTTCGGCCAGAACTTGCCGGCATTGTGTGCAATCGGCAGGACCGGAAGCGCCGCATTCACCGCCAAGGCGCTGCCACTGCGCGAGAACTTGCCAATAGTGCCGTGGGGAACGCGGGTGCCTTCCGGGAAGATCAATACCCAGACGTTGTCCTTGAGCAGCTCATCGCCTTTGGCTGCGACTTGCTTGAGTGCGGCTTTCGGGTTGTCGCGGTCAATCGCGATCGGCCGCAGCATGGCCATGGCCCAGCCGAAGAACGGCACGTACAGCAATTCACGCTTGAGCACCTGGCTCAAGGGCGAGAAATAAGCGGAGAGAAAGAACGTCTCCCAGGTGCTCTGGTGGTTCGACTGAATCACACAGGGCCGGTCCGGCACGTTTTCCGCGCCTTTGATTTCGTAACGAATGCCGAGAAACACCTTGGTCAACCACAAGGCGCAACGGCACCAGTACACGTTGATAAAACGATAACGCGCCTTGAACGGCAGAAAGGGCGCGATAAAAAAGCTCAGGCTGCACCACAGCAAGGCAGTGGTGCCCAGCAGCAGGTAAAAGAGAAAAATTCTGATGGCCTGCAGTATCGACATGGCGACGTTTACCGTTACGGGCACTGCCCGACTGTTCAAGCGCACTCCCGATCAATCCCTGGTCAGGAAATTCAGAAGCACTCTAGTTGTGGATAAGTTCTGCGGCAATCGCCGCCAGATCGTCAAAAATCAGGGTGCCGACCGGAAGGGTCTTGCCCAGAGTTTTTTCGCCTTTCCCG
The DNA here is from genome assembly GCF_019775695.1 of Pseudomonas sp. AO-1. Lineage (NCBI taxonomy): Bacteria > Pseudomonadati > Pseudomonadota > Gammaproteobacteria > Pseudomonadales > Pseudomonadaceae > Pseudomonas > Pseudomonas sp. AO-1. The sequence goes on along the minus strand of NZ_CP079947.1, from coordinate 6,703,310 downwards.
GTCTTTACCAAAACGGGCTGTGAATCGACGGCTTTGGCGGCCTCCAGGTCACCAAGGCTGTCGCCGACGAACCAGACATTCGTCAGCGCCACGTTGTAATGCGCCGCGATGGTTTGCAACATCCCCGGTTTCGGCTTGCGACAGTCGCAACCTTCGTCCGGCCCGTGCGGGCAATACACGATCAGCCCGACTTCACCGCCCTGCTCCGCCACCAGCGCGCGCAAGCGCGCGTGCATGGCGTCGAGGGTGGCGAGGTCGTAATAGCCGCGAGCAATACCGGACTGGTTGGTAGCGACCGCCACCGTCCAGCCGGCCTTGCTCAACTGCGCAATCGCCTCGATCGAGCCGGGCAACGGAATCCACTCCTCCACCGACTTGATGTAAGCGTCGGAGTCGTAATTGATCACTCCGTCCCGATCGAGAATCAGCAGTTTCAACAGCAGTCCCTCAACCCAGCAGCGAAATGTCGGCAACCCCGAGGAACAGGCCACGCAGGCGCGCCAGCAGCGCGTAGCGGTTGGCCCGGACCTTGGCGTCTTCGGCATTGACCATGACCGCGTCGAAGAACGCATCTACCGGTTCGCGCAATGCCGCCAGACGCGCCAGCGATTCGTTGTACTGACGCGCTGCGGCCATTGGCTGCACTGCCTGATCCGCTTGCTGGATCGCCGAATACAGCGAGAACTCGTTGGCGTTGTCGAAGTATTTGGCCTCGACCACGGTCGGCACCGAGCCTTCAACCTTGCTCAACAGGTTCGATACACGCTTGTTGACCGCCGCCAGCGCTGCCGCTTCCGGCAGTTTGCGGAAGGCCTGAACCGCTTGCACACGCTGGTCGAAGTCCAGCGCCGAACCTGGCTTCAGGGCACGGACCGACAGGTAAGTGGCGACATCGACGCCTTCGTCTTCATAACGCGCCCGCAGACGGTCGAAGATGAACTCCAGCACCGAATCGGCCAGGCCGGCAGCCTTGACCTTGGCGCCGAACGCAGTCACGGCGAAGGCCACGGCGTCGTTCAAGTCCAGATCCAGTTGTTTCTCGATCAGGATGCGCAGCACACCCAGCGCCGCACGGCGCAGGGCATACGGGTCTTTGCTGCCGGTTGGCAGCATGCCGATACCGAAGATACCGACCAGAGTGTCGAGTTTGTCGGCGATCGCGACAGCCGCACCGGTCAGGGTCGCCGGCAGTTCAGCACCGGCACCGCGTGGCATGTACTGCTCGTTCAGCGCCAGCGCGACATCTTCCGGCTCGCCGTCATTGAGCGCGTAGTAGTAACCGGCGACACCTTGCATCTCCGGGAACTCACCGACCATTTCGGTGGCCAGGTCGCACTTCGACAGCAAGCCGGCACGGGCCGCCCACGAAGCGTTGCCGCCGATGCGCGCGGCAATGTACGCCGCCAGTTTCGAAACGCGCTCGGCCTTGTCGTAGACGCTGCCGAGTTTTTCCTGGAACACCACGTTCTGCAGGCGCAGGTTGAAATCTTCGAGTTTCTGCTTCTTGTCTTGCTTGAAGAAGAACTCGGCGTCGGTCAGGCGTGGTCGAACCACTTTCTCGTTACCGGCAATGATCTGCTGCGGGTCTTTGGATTCGATGTTCGCCACGGTGATGAAACGCGGCAGCAACTTGCCCTCGGCATCCAGCAGGCAGAAGTACTTCTGGTTGTCCTGCATGGTGGTAATCAGTGCTTCCTGCGGCACGTCGAGGAAACGTTCCTCGAACGAGCACACCAGCGGCACCGGCCATTCAACCAGCGCGGTCACTTCGTCGAGCAGCGCCGGAGGCACGATTGCCGTGCCTTCCTGACGGGTCGCCAGCTCTTCGGTGCGCTTGCTGATGATCTCGCGACGCTCGTTGGCGTCGGCCAATACATAAGCAGCACGCAGGTCGGCCAGGTAGCTCGACGGCGAACCGATGCGCACGTTTTGTGGATGGTGGAAACGGTGACCACGGGAGTCGCGGCCCGCTTTCTGCGCAAGGATGGTGCAGTCGATGACCTGGTCACCGAGCAGCATCACCAGCCATTGGGTCGGACGCACGAACTCTTCCTTGCGCGCCCCCCAACGCATGCGTTTCGGGATCGGCAGGTCGTTCAGCGAGTCTTCGACGATGGTCGGCAGCAGGCTCGCGGTCGGCTTGCCGGCGATGTTCTGGCTGTAGCGCAGTTTCGGACCGCTCTGGTCGATTTCGCTCAGCTCGACGCCGCACTTCTTGGCGAAGCCCAGGGCGGCCTGAGTCGGGTTGCCTTCAGCGTCGAAGGCGGCCTGACGTGGCGGGCCGTCGAGGTTGATGCTGCGATCCGGCTGCTGGGTGGCCAGCGCCGTGATCAGCACGGCCAGACGCCGTGGTGCGGCGTAGACGGTTTTGCTTTCATAGCTCAGGCCGGCAGCTTGCAGGCCCTTGTCGATACCGGCGAGGAACGCATCAGCCAGGGTGTTCAGGGCTTTGGGTGGCAGTTCTTCGGTGCCCAGTTCAACCAGAAAATCTTGAGCACTCATTGTGCAGCCTCCAGCTTGGCCAGTACTTCGTCACGCAGGTCCGGGGTCGCCATCGGGAAGCCCAGCTTGGCGCGCGCCAGCAGGTAGGCTTGCGCAACGGAACGCGCCAGGGTGCGAACGCGCAGAATATATTGCTGACGCGCGGTCACCGAGATCGCCCGGCGCGCATCCAGCAGGTTGAAGGTGTGCGAGGCCTTCAGGACCATTTCGTAGCTTGGCAACGGCAGCGGCTGGTCGAGTTCGATCAGGCGCTTGGCTTCGCTTTCATAGAAGTCGAACAGTTCGAACAGTTTGTCGACGTTGGCGTGTTCGAAGTTGTAGGTGGACTGCTCCACTTCGTTCTGGTGGAACACGTCGCCGTAGGTCACTTTGCCGAACGGACCGTCAGCCCAGACCAGGTCGTAGACCGAATCCACGCCCTGCAGGTACATGGCCAGACGTTCCAGACCGTAAGTGATCTCGCCGGTCACCGGGTAGCACTCGATGCCGCCAGCCTGCTGGAAGTAAGTGAACTGGGTCACTTCCATGCCGTTGAGCCAGACTTCCCAGCCCAGACCCCAGGCGCCGAGGGTCGGCGATTCCCAGTTGTCTTCGACGAAGCGAATGTCGTGGACCAGCGGGTCCAGGCCGACATGCTTGAGCGAGCCCAGGTACAGTTCCTGGAAATTGTCCGGGTTCGGCTTCAGGACCACCTGGAACTGATAGTAGTGCTGCAGACGGTTCGGGTTTTCCCCGTAGCGGCCGTCAGTCGGACGGCGGCTTGGCTGCACGTAGGCGGCGTTCCAGGTTTCCGGGCCGATGGCGCGCAGGAAGGTCGCGGTGTGGAAAGTGCCGGCGCCTACTTCCATATCGTAGGGCTGAAGTACCACACAACCTTGCTCGGCCCAGTATTGCTGGAGCGCGAGGATCAAGTCTTGGAAGGTACGCACGGCTGGCGTAGGCTGGCTCACGAAATTCACCTGTTTCTTGGGCTGCGATTTAAAGAGCGGGAGTATACCCGATTCAGTCGCACCTCCACCCCCTGGAGCCTTATGCCACGCTGCTTTTGGTGTACCGAAGATCCGCTGTACATGGCTTATCACGATCAGGAGTGGGGCACGCCGCTACGCGATGCGCAGGGTTTGTTCGAGTTGCTTTTGCTCGAAGGGTTCCAGGCCGGGCTGTCGTGGATCACCGTGCTGCGTAAACGCGAGCGCTACCGCGAGGTGTTGTACGGCTTCGACGTGCAGCGCGTGGCGCAGATGAGCGACGCCGAAATCGCTGAATTGATGCTCGATCCGGGGATCATCCGCAACCGCCTCAAACTCAATGCCGCCCGGCGCAATGCCCAGGCCTGGCTGGCGCTGGAAGACCCGGTGGCCTTTCTCTGGTCGTTTGTCGGCGGTCGACCGATCATCAATCATTTCAAGGATCGCAGCGAAGTCCCGGCGATCACGCCCGAAGCGCTGGCAATGAGCAAGGCCCTGAAAAAGGCCGGTTTCACCTTCGTTGGCCCAACCATTTGCTACGCACTGATGCAGGCTTCGGGCATGGTCATGGATCACACTCAGGACTGTGACCGCTACGCGCAGCTGGTCAACGGCGGTTAGAATGGCCGCCTCGCGCACAGCACAAAATCAGGAGTGACCTGTGGAAAAGTTTAAAGGCGCCTTGCTGGTAGGCGCTCTGCGGCTGTTTGCCCTGCTGCCATGGCGGGCCGTGCAGGCCGTGGGTTCGGCGATCGGCTGGATCATGTGGAAAACCCCCAACCGTTCCCGCGACGTGGTGCGGATCAACCTTTCCAAATGTTTTCCACAGATGGACCCGGCCGAGCGCGAGCGCCTGGTCGGCCAGAGCCTGAAAGACATCGGCAAATCCCTGACCGAAAGCGCGTGCGCCTGGATCTGGCCGGCTCAGCGTTCGATCGATCTGGTGCGCGAAGTTGAGGGCCTCGACATCCTCAAGGATGCGCTGGCCTCGGGCAAAGGGGTGGTCGGCATCACCAGCCATCTGGGCAACTGGGAAGTGCTCAACCACTTCTATTGCAGCCAGTGCAAACCGATCATTTTCTACCGCCCGCCAAAGCTCAAGGCGGTGGATGAATTGCTGCGCAAGCAACGCGTGCAACTGGGCAACAAAGTCGCTGCTTCCACCAAGGAAGGCATCCTCAGCGTCATCAAGGAAGTGCGCAAAGGTGGTGCAGTGGGCATTCCGGCTGACCCGGAACCGGCCGAATCCGCCGGGATTTTCGTGCCGTTCTTCGCCACCCAGGCGCTGACCAGCAAATTCGTGCCGAACATGCTCGCCGGCGGCAAAGCGGTCGGCGTGTTCCTGCACGCCCTGCGTCTGCCGGACGGTTCCGGCTACAAAGTGATCCTCGAGGCGGCGCCCGAAGCCATGTACAGCACCGATACCGAGGAGTCCTGTGCGGCCATGAGCAAAGTGGTCGAGCGCTATGTCGCGGCGTATCCGAGCCAGTACATGTGGAGCATGAAGCGCTTCAAAAAACGTCCACCGGGCGAAGCGCGCTGGTACTGAGCAAGTTGGCACACTCTGTGGATAACCTGCAGAAGCTGCCGCAGGCTGCGATCTTTTGATCCAGCTTCTGCGGCTTATCCACAGCCTCGTTCATACAAGGGCGCATAAAGATGTCCGAACAACGCAAATCCTTCCGCATCAAGATCACCCACGACAGCTTCGGTGAGTGCCTGGGGCAGACGCGCAATCTGTCGGCCACCGGCGTGTATGTCCAGCATCCAGGCCTGGCTTCGTTGCCCAAAGGCGCGGTGGTTTATGGTCAGGTGCAAGGTTTACCCACAGGCGCGCCACGGGTGCGAATGGAAGTGGTCACGGTGGATGCCGAGGGCATTGGCCTGCGCTATCTCTAGCTTATTGCGCCTGGCGGTCGAGCTTCTTCAGAAACACGGTCATTTCCTTCTCCGCCTGCTTGTCGCCATGGGCGCGGGCGGCTTCCAGACCTTGCTCCCACGCCTGCCGCGCGGCGGCGTGCTCGCCCAGTGCAAGCTGAGCCTTGCCCAATAGTTTCCACGCCGCCGAGTACTTCGGGTCGAAACCGACACAGCGCTGGAAATGCTCGGCTGCCTTGGCGTTCTCTCCCAAATCCAGATAACCCTTGCCCAGGCCAAAGCGCAGCAATGAGTTATCCACACCCTTGGCGAGCATTTTTTCCAGGGATTCGAGCATCGGTGGAGTCCTTTTCTAGTGCTTCAGAAAGATCTGCGGTGCCGCCATCGCTGGCAAGCCAGCTCCCACAAGGATCTCGGGTGCACATCACATTTGTGAACAACCGAAAAACCTGTGGGAGCTGGCTTGCCAGCGATGGGGCCAATGAAGGCACCGCTCATTCAGGATCAGAAGAAGCTCAGACCCACATGAAACAGCTTCTCCACATCGCGGATATGCTTTTTATCCACAAGGAACAGAATCACATGGTCACCCGTTTCGATCACCGTATCGTCGTGGGCGATGATCACTTCTTCGTTGCGGATGATCGCACCGATCGTGCTGCCCGGCGGCAGGCCGATTTTCTCGATCGGCCGGCCGATGACCTTGCTCGACTTCGCATCGCCGTGGGCAATCGCCTCAATGGCTTCCGCCGCACCCCGACGCAGTGAATGCACACTGACGATATCGCCACGCCGTACGTGAGCGAGCAAAGTGCCGATGGTCGCCAGTTGCGGACTGATGGCGATGTCGATGTCGCCCCCCTGAATCAGGTCGACGTACGCCGGGTTGTTGATGATCGTCATCACCTTCTTCGCCCCCAGCCGTTTGGCCAGCAGCGACGACATGATGTTGGCTTCGTCATCGTTGGTTAGCGCGAGGAAGATATCGGCGTCTGCAATGTTCTCCTCCAGCAGCAGATCACGGTCCGACGCACTGCCCTGCAGCACCACGGTGCTGTCGAGGGTGTCGGAGAGATAGCGGCAGCGTGCCGGGTTCATCTCGATGATCTTCACTTGGTAGCGGCTTTCGATGGCCTCGGCCAGACGCTCGCCGATCTGCCCGCCACCGGCAATCACGATGCGCTTGTAGGTTTCGTCGAGACGGCGCATTTCGCTCATCACCGCGCGAATATTCTCACGGGCGGCGATGAAGAAAACTTCGTCATCGGCCTCGATCACCGTATCGCCCTGAGGCAGGATCGGTCGGTCACGGCGGAAAATAGCCGCGACACGCGTCTCGACATTCGGCATGTGCTCGCGCAACTGGCGCAGTTGCTGGCCCACCAGCGGTCCGCCGTAATAGGCGCGCACCGCCACCAGTTGCGCCTGGCCTTCGGCGAAATCGATCACTTGCAGCGCGCCCGGATGCTGGATCAGACGCTTGATGTAGTTGGTCACCACTTGCTCGGGGCTGATCAGCACGTCGACCGGAATCGCTTCATTCTGGAACAGCTGTTCTTCGCGATTGAGGTAGGACGCTTCGCGCACCCGGGCGATCTTGGTCGGGGTGTGGAACAGCGTGTGCGCGACCTGGCAGGCGACCATGTTGGTTTCGTCGCTGTTGGTCACCGCCACGAGCATATCGGCATCGTCGGCGCCGGCCTGACGCAATACCGACGGCAGCGAGCCGCGGCCCTGAATGGTGCGGATGTCGAGACGGTCGCCGAGGTCGCGCAGGCGCTCGCCGTCGGTGTCGACCACGGTGATGTCGTTGGCTTCGCTCGCCAGATGTTCGGCCAGCGAACCGCCGACCTGCCCCGCACCGAGGATGATGATTTTCATCCAGTCACTCCGTTGAATCCGTTTAGCCGCGCGCGGCAGCGATCTTGATCAGCTTGGCGTAGTAGAACCCGTCATGCCCGCCCTGCTGGGCCAGCAATTGGCGACCGTGGGGCTGTTTGATCCCGGCGGTGGTCGCCAGATCCAGTTCGCGGGCACCCGGCGTGCGCTCGAGAAACGCGGCGATGACGTCGGTGTTCTCGGTTGGCAAGGTCGAGCACGTGGCGTAGAGCAGCATGCCGCCGACTTCCAGGGTTTTCCACAGGGCGTCGAGCAGCTCGCCTTGCAGTTGCGCGAGGGCGGCGATGTCGTCGGCCTGACGGGTCAGCTTGATGTCCGGGTGGCGGCGGATCACGCCGGTGGCCGAGCATGGCGCGTCGAGCAGGATGCGCTGGAACGGCTTGCCGTCCCACCACGCGGCGGTGTCGCGGCCGTCGGCGGCAATCAGCTCGGCGCTCAGGCCCAGCCGCTCAAGGTTCTCCTTTACGCGCACCAGACGCTTGGCTTCCAGATCCACCGCCACCAAGCCGGCCAGCGCCGGCTCGGCTTCGAGGATGTGGCAGGTCTTGCCACCCGGAGCGCAGCAGGCGTCGAGTACGCGCTGGCCGGGGGCGAGATCGAGCAGATCGGCGGCCAATTGCGCCGCTTCGTCCTGCACGCTGATCCAGCCTTCGGCAAAACCCGGCAGGCTGCGCACGTCGGTGGCGGCTTCGAGGACGATGCCGTCGCGGCTGTAAACGCATGGCGCCGCAACGATACCCGCTTCAGTCAGCAAGCCGAGGTAGGCGTCGCGGCTGTGATGCCGGCGGTTGACCCGCAGGATCATCGGCGGGTGCGCGTTATTCGCGGCGCAGATCGCTTCCCACTGCTCAGGCCAGAAGGCTTTCAGGGATTTTTGCAGCCAGCGCGGGTGGGCGGTGCGCACCACCGGATCGCGCTCAAGCTCGGCGAAAATCGTCTCGCTTTCGCGCTGGGCGTTGCGCAGCACGGCATTCAGTAACCCCTTGGCCCACGGCTTTTTCAGCTTGTCGGCGCAACCGACGGTTTCGCCGATGGCCGCGTGCGGCGGCACGCGGGTGTAAAGCAGTTGATAGAGACCGACCAGCAGCAACGCCTCGACATCGGCGTCGGCAGCCTTGAACGGTTTCTGCAAAAGTTTTTCCGCCAGTGCCGACAGCCGTGGCTGCCAGCGCGCGGTGCCGAACGCCAGATCCTGGGTGAAACCGCGATCACGGTCTTCGACCTTATCCAGTTGCGTCGGCAGGGAGCTGTTCAGCGATGCCTTGCCACTGAGCACGGCGGCGAGTGCCTTGGCGGCGGCCAGACGCGGGTTCATTGCGCGTCCACCGCTGCACCCAACACAGTGCCGACGGCAAATTTCTCGCGGCGGCTGTTGAACAGATCGGCGAAGTTCAGCGCCTTGCCGCCGGGCAGTTGCAGGCGGGTCAGGCACAGTGCCTGCTCACCGCAGGCGACGATCAGGCCGTCCTTGCTGGCGCTGAGGATTTCACCCGGTGCGCCATTGCCGTCAGCCAGCGTGGCGGCCAATACCTTCAGCGCTTCGCCATTGAGGGTGCTGTGGGTGATCGGCCATGGGTTGAAAGCACGCACCAGACGCTCCAGTTCGACCGCCGGACGGCTCCAGTCGAGGCGCGCTTCGTCTTTGTTCAGTTTGTGGGCGTAGGTGGCGAGCTCGTCGTTCTGCACTTCGCCTTCGAGGGTTCCGGCGGCCAGACCGGCAATTGCCTGGACCACGGCGGGCGGACCCATTTCGGCGAGGCGGTCGTGCAGCGTGCCGCCGGTGTCGTTGGCGCTGATCGGGGTCACGACCTTGAGCAGCATCGGTCCGGTGTCGAGGCCCGCTTCCATGCGCATCACGGTCACGCCGCTTTCGGCATCACCGTGTTCCACGGCGCGCTGGATCGGCGCCGCACCGCGCCAGCGTGGCAGCAGCGAAGCGTGGCTGTTGATGCAGCCCAAGCGCGGAATATCCAGCACGGCTTGCGGCAGGATCAGGCCGTAGGCGACCACCACCATCAAGTCCGGCTTCAGTGCGGCGAGTTCAGCCTGAGCCTCAGCGTTGCGCAGGGTCGGCGGCTGCAACACCTGGATATTATTTTCCTGCGCCAACTGCTTAACCGGGCTCGGCATCAGTTTTTGCCCACGACCGGCCGGACGATCCGGTTGGGTGTAGACCGCAACGATCTCGTAAGGGCTGTTCAGCAGGGCCTTGAGATGTTCGGCGGCGAATTCCGGGGTGCCGGCAAAAACGATGCGCAGTGGCTCAGTCATGAAAGGAGTCTCATAAAAAGAAAAAGGCTTGCCGCAGCAAGCCTTTGAAGAGGGGCATCAAGCGTTCTGGCGGTGCAGCTTTTCCAGTTTCTTCTTGATCCGGTCGCGTTTGAGCGTGGACAGGTAATCGACGAACAACTTGCCATTGAGGTGGTCGCACTCGTGCTGGATGCACACCGCGAGCAGGCCTTCGGCGATCAGTTCGTAAGGCTGGCCATCGCGGTCCAGTGCCTTGATTTTTACCTTCTGCGGGCGGTCGACGTTTTCGTAGAAACCCGGCACCGACAGGCAGCCTTCCTGGTATTGATCCATCTCGTCGGTCAGCGATTCGAACTCGGGGTTGATGAACACCCGGGGTTCGGTGCGGTCTTCGGAAAGGTCCATCACGACGATACGTTTGTGCACGTTGACCTGGGTCGCGGCGAGGCCGATGCCCGGCGCTTCATACATTGTTTCAAACATGTCATCGACCAACTGACGCACTTCGTCGTCCACTACAGCCACAGGCTTGGCGATAGTACGCAGACGCGGGTCCGGGAATTCGAGGATGTTTAAAATGGCCATAGGCTGATTGCTGCACGTATTGAGTAAAGTCGGGTCGATGGCCTGGCAGGTCCGAAGATGCAGACTACCGTTGTGAAGCGTAGCTAATGCAATTTGCAGTAGCGAGCCACGGGGGCTCTGACGGTTCACGCGAACGCACATGATAAAGGGATTCGCTGCATGAGGAAAACACTACTCGCCCTGCTGCTTCTGGCTTCGGCCGCGGCTGCGCAAGGGCAAGTGCAACTCAGGGATGGTTTTCCACAGCAATACACGGTGGTTTCGGGAGACACCCTCTGGGACATTTCCGGCAAATACCTGCGCGAGCCCTGGCAATGGCCACAGCTGTGGCGGGCCAATCCGCAAATTGAAAACCCCAACCTGATCTACCCCGGCGACACGCTGACGCTCAGTTACGTCAACGGCCAGCCGCAACTGACCCTCAAGCGCGGCGAGTCACGGGGCACCATCAAGCTGTCGCCACGCATCCGCACCAGCCCGGTGGCCGAGGCCATTCCGAGCATTCCGCTGAAATCGATCAACAGCTTTCTGCTGAGCAACCGCATCGTCGACAAAGTCGAAGACTTCGACAAGGCGCCGTACATCGTCGCCGGCGATGCCGAGCGCGTATTGAGCGGCACCGGTGACCGAATCTTCGCTCGCGGGCATTTCGACCCGAATCAGCCGGTGTACGGCATCTTCCGCCAGGGCAAGGTCTATACCGACCCGCAGACCAAGGAGTTCCTGGGGATCAACGCCGACGATATCGGTGGCGGTGAAATCGTCGCCACCGAAGGCGACGTCGCCACCCTCGCCCTGCAACGCACGACTCAGGAAGTGCGTCTGGGCGACCGCCTGTTCAGCGGCGAAGAGCGCTCGGTCAATTCGACCTTCATGCCCAGCGCCCCGAGCACCCACATCAATGGACTGATCATCGACGTGCCGCGTGGTGTCACGCAGATCGGCGTAATGGACGTGGTCACCCTGAACAAGGGCAGGCGCGACGGCCTCGCCGAAGGCAATGTGCTGGTGGTGATGAAAACCGGGGAAACCGTGCGTGACCGGATCACCGGCCAGCCGCTGAAAATTCCTGACGAACGGGCCGGTCTGCTGATGGTGTTCCGCACCTACGACAAGCTCAGTTACGGCCTCGTACTCAACGCATCACGCTCGTTGGCGGTGCTCGACAAGGTGCGAAATCCTTAGCAGGCTTAACAAGTTACCAACAGAGTTATCCACAGCTTGTTCCGAATGGTTCGGGACTTATAACGATCAAGGATGATCCATGATGCTGTCTGCCAGTACCTCCATTTCCCCTGCGGAACTGGAAGCGCGTTTGCGCCTGCACCGCTTGCCGGAAATCGGCCCGAAACGTTTTGCCAAGCTACTCGAAGCCTTCGGCTCGGCGTCAAAAGCCATCAGTGCGCCAGGCAGTGCCTGGCGTGCGCTGGGTTTGCCGGCGGCGTGCAGTGACGCTCGGCGCAGTTGCGAAGTGCGCGATGGCGCGAGCCATGCATTGCGCTGGCTAGAGCAGCCGCAGCAGCATGTGCTGATGTGGGATCAAGCGGATTATCCGGCGCTGCTGGCGCAGATTCCCGACCCGCCACCGCTGTTGTTTGTGGCCGGCAATCCGCTGATGCTGGAAAAACCGCAACTGGCGATGGTTGGCAGTCGCCGTGCTTCACGTCCGGGCATGGACACCGCCGCAGCGTTTTCCCGTAGCCTGGCCGGGGCCGGTTTTGTCATCACCAGTGGTTTGGCGTTGGGTATCGATGCGGCGGCCCATCAAGCGGCGCTGGACGTCGGCGGACAAACCGTCGGCGTGCTTGGCACGGGACTGGAAAAATTTTATCCACAGCGCAATCGTCGCCTTGCCGATGCAATGATCGCCTCCGGCAGTGCGGTGCTTTCAGAGTTTCCCCTGGACGCCGGCCCGACGGCGAGCAATTTTCCCCGACGCAACCGGATCATCAGTGGTCTGTCCCTGGGCGTGCTGGTGGTAGAGGCCAGTGTCGCCAGCGGTTCGCTGATCACCGCACGACTGGCGGCGGAACAGGGCCGCGAGGTCTATGCGATTCCTGGCTCGATTCACCACCCCGGCGCGCGCGGCTGTCACCAGTTGATCCGCGACGGTGCGGTGCTGGTGGAAACCATCGAACACATCCTCGAAGCCCTGCGCGGCTGGCAGCAGCTGCCATTATCCACAGAGATGCCGGAGGCCGGACACCCGTTGCTTGCCTTGCTGCATGCAGCGCCGCACACCACTGAGGCGTTGGCCGACAGCTGTGGCTGGGCGTTGCCCAAAGTGCTGGCGGCGCTGACCGAACTGGAAATGGACGGCCGTGCGGTGTGTGAAAACGGTCGCTGGCTGGCCAGGACACGCTAGGTTTTACAGGGAAGATCGGTAAACTGCGCAAAACCTGTTTGCGGAGAGTTTTTTCATGGTCAACAGTTGGCGTGTGCAACAAGCCGCACGAGAGATTCGCGCCGGAGCGGTGATTGCCTATCCAACCGAAGCCGTCTGGGGGCTGGGTTGCGACCCGTGGAATGAAGAGGCGGTGGATCGACTGCTGGCGATCAAGAACCGTTCGGTGGACAAGGGCCTGATCCTGGTCGCCGACAATATCCGTCAGTTCGACTTCCTGTTCGAAGATTTCCCGCAAGAATGGATCGACCGCATGGCCAGCACCTGGCCGGGGCCGAACACCTGGCTGGTGCCGCATCAGAACCTGTTGCCGGAATGGGTGACGGGCGTGCACGACACCGTGGCTTTGCGGGTCAGCGATCATCCGCAGGTGCGGGATCTGTGCTCGATGGTCGGGCCGTTGATCTCGACTTCGGCCAACCCGCAGGGGCGGCCAGCGGCGCGCACGCGGTTGCGCGTCGAGCAGTATTTCCGGGGGCAGATCGATCTGATCCTCGGCGGCCAACTGGGTGGGCGCAAGAACCCCAGCGTGATCCGCGATCTGGCAACCGGCAAGGTCATTCGTCCCGACTGATCCTGCGTCGAAAACCTTTACCGTGAGTCTTCCTCGCCTGAATGGCGAGGAAGACTACGCCTGCCTGCGATTTATCCTGCAATGACGCTGTTTTCCATGTCGGAAAAGTCGCCAAGTGTCCGTATTCATTGATATTTCCCACCTGATTATCAGACTTTCTGGCGTGGCGGAATTGCCAAAAGCAACCATCCTTTCCCTGCACTTGAAACACTTCGATAAGTTAAGGTCTGCGGAGAAAGAATGGACACTACGAATTTGCAACTCACGGATTACCTGCGGGCGCTTCAGGTGACGTTGAAGAGTCACCATGACGGGTGTCGCATCGTGATGCTTGAGGCGGGGGCGGATACTCAGGAGTTCGACCGGTTTATCGATCGACAATTTCGGCTTCGGCTGCAGCATTACATGCTGACTTCACGGGCGCGGATGCTCGAAACCAGACTGGCGATAAAGTCGCGCAGTACTCACTTTCTGCTGTATCGCCACGATCAACTGCTGGCGGTATTGAGGGCGACTCCGGCACCGTTCGAATGGGTATCGCTGGCGCAGCAACACGTTTCTCCCACGGCGGCGCTGTCGCGCCATGTCGAATTCAGCCGCTTGATCTCCTACACACCCAATCAGCTACCCATCGCGGTCAATGGTCTGTTGGCAGCCGCTACCGAATGGGCCATCAAACGCGGCTATAAGGGCGTGACCGCGTTGTGCAGATCGCAACAGCTGCGCTTTTACCAGCGTTTCGGGCTGATGCCGATCGCCTCCAACGCGCTGCACATCGAACAGCGCGCACGCGGCGATTACTGGGTGGTGTCAGCCGAATGGCGGCAAATCCTCGCGGCGGTTCAACCGCCGGATCACGCGACGGTTGGCCATTTGGTGCAGAAACCGTTGGAGTGTCATCTGCCGAGGTGTTGAACGCGTTCGAACGGTGTTGCCAGCCAGGAAGTTGCAACCCTGACTGGCAAGCCGCCGAAGGTGGATCAGGGCAGCAGGATGGTCGAGCCGGTGGTGCGTCGCGCCGACAGTTCGGTCTGCGCCTTCGCCGCATCAGCCAGTGAATAGCGCTGGCTGATGTCGACCTTGAGCTTGCCGCTGATGATCATCTCGAACAGCTCGTCGGCCATGCGCTGCAGGTTCTCGGCGTTGTTGGCGTAGGTCGCCAGGGTTGGCCGGGTCACGTACAGCGAACCCTTGGCCGCGAGAATCCCCAGATTGACCCCGTCCACTGCACCGGAGGCGTTGCCGAAACTCACCACCAGTCCGCGCGGCGAGACGCTGTCGAGCGAGGTCAGCCAAGTGTCCTTGCCGACGCCGTCGTACACCACCGGGACTTTCTGGCCATCGGTCAGCTCCAGCACCCGCTCTGCCACGTTTTCGTGGCTGTAATCGATGGTCGCCCAGGCGCCGTTGGCCTTGGCCAGTTCGGCTTTTTCCTTCGAGCTGACCGTGCCGATCAACTTCACGCCCAGTGCCTTGGCCCATTGGCAGGCCAATGAACCGACACCCCCGGCAGCGGCGTGGAACAGAATAGTTTCGCCGCCCTTGAGCTCATAGGTCTGGCGCAGCAGGTACTGCACGGTCAGGCCCTTGAGCATGACCCCGGCTGCGGTCTCGAAGCTGATCTCGTCCGGCAGCTTCACCAGATTGGCTTCGGGCAGGGTGTGCAAATCGCTGTAGGCACCCAACGGGCCGCTGCCGTAGGCGACGCGGTCGCCGACCTTGAACCGGGTGACGTCGCTGCCCACCGCATCGACGATGCCGGCACCTTCCGCGCCCAGGCCGGACGGCAAGGCTGGCGGGGCATACAGACCGCTGCGGTAATAGGTGTCGATGAAGTTCAGGCCGATCGCCTTGTTGGCCACCCGCACCTGATTCGGGCCGGGCGCGGCGGGCTGGTAGTCAACATACTCGAGCACTTCGGGACCGCCATGGGCACGGAACTGGATACGCTTTGCCATCTGCCTGCTCTCCTTGGGTCGTTTGTAAGCCCCCTATCCAACTCCCCTGCTTGATCTTCGTCAACTGCGGCACGCTTGCCTGCGGTGTTATGCTACGCGCCCATTTGCGCCGCCCCCTGCCTGCGGGGCGTGCGCGTAGTTATGCCCGATTCAAGGTGAAGCCATGACGACCCGCACCGACGCCGTAAAGGCCTATCTGCTCGACCTGCAAGACCGCATCTGCGCCGCGCTGGAAACCGAGGACGGCGGCACGCGCTTCGTCGAAGACGCCTGGAGCCGGCCTGCCGGTGGTGGCGGTCGTACCCGCGTGATCGAGAACGGTGCGGTGATCGAAAAGGGTGGCGTCAACTTTTCCCACGTGTTCGGCAGCGGTCTGCCGCCGTCGGCCAGCGCCCATCGTCCGGAACTGGCCGGTCGCGGTTTCGAAGCCCTCGGCGTGTCGCTGGTGATTCACCCGCACAACCCGCATGTGCCGACGTCCCACGCCAACGTGCGCTTTTTCATCGCCGAGAAGGAAGGTGAAGAGCCGGTCTGGTGGTTCGGCGGCGGCTTCGACCTGACTCCGTATTACGGCAATGAAGAAGACTGCATCCACTGGCACCGCGTCGCCGAGCAGGCCTGCGCGCCGTTCGGGGCGGACGTCTACCCGCGTTACAAGGCCTGGTGCGACACCTACTTCCACATCAAGCATCGCCACGAACCGCGGGGCATCGGCGGCCTGTTTTTCGATGACCTGAACGAGTGGGACTTCGACACCAGTTTCGCCTTCATGCGCGCCATCGGTGACGCCTACATCGACGCTTACCTGCCAATCGTGCAGCGCCGCAAGCACGAGGCGTTCAGCGCCAAGCAGCGTGAATTCCAGGAATTCCGCCGTGGCCGTTACGTCGAGTTCAACCTGGTGTACGACCGTGGCACGCTGTTCGGCCTGCAATCGGGCGGGCGTACCGAGTCGATTCTCATGTCGCTGCCGCCGCAAGTGCGCTGGGCCTATGACTTCAAGGCCGAGCCCGGCAGCGAGGAAGCGCGCCTGACCGACTACTTCCTGCAAGACCGCGACTGGCTGGCCCAGGCCTGAGGACTGTTGATGGATCGTTACGTCGTTTTCGGTAACCCGATCGGCCACAGCAAGTCGCCGATGATTCACAAACTGTTCGCCGAACAGACCGGGCAGCGCCTGGACTACAACACCCTGCTGGCGCCGCTGGACGACTTCAGTGCCTGCGTCACGGCGTTCTTCCAGGAAGGTCGTGGCGCCAACGTCACCGTGCCGTTCAAGGAAGAGGCCTATCGTCTGGCGAACAGCCTGACCGCCCGTGCACAACGCGCTGGTGCGGTGAACACCTTGAGCAAACTGGCCGACGGTTCGCTGCTGGGCGACAACACCGACGGCGCCGGACTGGTCCGTGACCTGACGGTGAATGCCGGGTTCAGCCTGACCGGCAAGCGCATTCTGCTGCTCGGCGCTGGCGGCGCGGTGCGTGGCGCGCTGGAGCCGTTGCTGGCGGAAAAACCGGCGTCGGTGATCATCGCCAATCGTACGGTGGACAAAGCCGAGCTGCTGGCGGAGTTGTTCTGTGATCTGGGGCCGGTATCGGCCAGTGGTTTCGACTGGTTGCAGGAGCCGGTGGACGTGATCATCAACGCCACCTCCGCCAGCCTCTCCGGCGACGTGCCGCCGATTGCAGCAAGCTTGATCGAGCCAGGCCAGACCCTGTGCTACGACATGATGTACGGCAAAGAGCCGACTGCGTTCTGCCGTTGGGCCAGCGAGCATGGCGCGGCAGTGTCGATGGATGGTCTGGGGATGCTGGCCGAGCAGGCAGCCGAGGCGTTTTTCCTGTGGCGCGGTGTGCGTCCGGATACGGCGCCGGTGCTCGCCGAACTGCGTCGCCAACTGGCGCAGTAACAGAGCCTTTGTGGCGAGGGAGCTTGCTCCCGCTCAGGTGCGAAGCGCCCGCCATCGGGTTTGGGCAGCTGCGCAGCCAGCGGGAGCAAGCTCCCTCGCCACAGAGGTCTGGTATGGCCAGCAGGTCAGTCCTCAAACCGGATCGGGCATTTCTCCGGCCCTTCCAGCTTTCGTAACTCCTCCACCACCTGCGGCCGCGCCCGGCGCAGGGTCAGGCTGCGATCCTGACGCAGCAGGCGCCGCGCCTCCTGATGCAGCATTTCCACTCCCGAGTAATCGATGAAGTTGATCTGCTGCGCTTCGATCACCACCCGCGTGCCGTGCAGCCGTTGCAGGCGCACTTGCAGGTAATGGCTGGCGCCGAAAAAGATCGAGCCACCGACCCGCAGCACGTCCTCCTCGCCCTCGCGCCAATGCTGCACCCGCGGTTGTGAAGTGCGTTTGAGGTAGAAGAACAGCGACGCCAGCACCCCGGCGTAGATTGCCGTCTGCAATTCCAGCAGCAGCGTGGCGAGGCAGGTCAGCGCCATGACCACGAACTCGGCGCGGCTGACCCGCAGCAGTGAGCGGATCCCGCGATGATCCACCAGTCCCCAGGCGATCAGCAGAATGCTCCCGGCCATGGCCGGAATGGGAATGTGCGAAATCAGCCCGGCGCCGAAAATCGCGAACAGCGCGACCCAGATCGCCGAAAACACCCCTGCCAGCGGCGAGCAGGCACCCGCTTCGTAACTCAGGCCCGAGCGGGTGAACGAGCCGGCCGACAACGATCCGGAAAAGAACGCCCCGACAATGTTCGATAAACCTTGCGCGCGGACTTCCTGATTGGCATCGAGCAACTGCTGCGAACGCGCGGCAATCGAACGGGCAATCGACAGGCTGGTGACCAGCCCGAGCATACCCACCGCCACCGCGCTCGGCAGCAAGCGCAGGATCAGATCCAGATCCAGTGGCAAGCCACTGAACGGCGGCAAGCGCCCGACAAAGGCGCTGACCCGATGTACATGGCCGAACATTGATGGCCACAGCCACACCAGCAGGCTGGCCAACACCAACGTAATCAACAACGTCGGCCAGCGCGGCAGCAGTTGTTTCAGCACCACGCCAACCACCACGGTGGCCAGGCCGAGCAGCAAAGAGGGTTTATCCACAGCCCTGAGGTGGTTCAACAAATCCATCAGACTGGCCAGCGCCGTGGCTTTGGCCGGCAGATCCAGCCCCAGCAGATTGGGTAACTGGCCGATGGCAATCACGACTGCCGCGCCGAGGGTGAAACCGAGCACCACTGAATGCGAGACAAAATTCACCAAAGCGCCGAAGCGCAGCAACCCCAGCAGCCACTGAAAAATTCCCGCAAGGAAGGTCAGCAGCAGAATCAGCGTGATGTAGTCCTGCGACGCGGGCACGGCCAAGGGACTGACGCTGGCGTAAAGCACAATCGAGATCGCTGCGGTTGGGCCGCAAATCAGATGCCACGACGAACCCCACAGACAGGCGATCAGCACCGGGATGATCGCCGCATAGAGGCCGTATTCCGGGGGCAGGCCGGCGATCAGCGCGTAGGCAATTGACTGCGGTAGCGCGAGAATGGCACCGCTGAGGCCAACGACCAGATCCCGGCCGACGCTGGCGCGGGTTTGCCGGGGCAGCCAGGTCAGGAAGGGAAAGAGTGAGTGGCGACTGGGCAGGGCCATGGGTCCTCGCGGCGTGTGGGTTTAGGCAAGGTTATCAGGACGCGCCAATCACTGTGGCGAGGGGATTTATCCCCGATGGGCTGCGAAGCGGCCCCAAAACCGACGGTCTCGGTGAGTCAGGTATACCGAGTGCATAGACTTTGCGACTGCTGCGCAGCCGATCGGGGATAAATCCCCTCACCACGAGTAAGTTGTCGTCAAGTAGAAAGCGTCAGAGCTTGGCTTTGACCGCTGGCAAAGCATCCTTGCCATCCACGGTCTTCACCCCCTCCAGCCACTTGTCCAGCACCGCCGGATTGGCCTTGATCCATGCCTTTACCGCTTCGGCATTGCTGACTTTCTTGTTCACCACCTCGGCCATGATGCTGTTCTCCATGTCCTGAGTGAAGGACAGGTTGGTCAGCAACTTGCCCACGTTCGGGCAAGCCTCGGCGTAGCCCTTGCGCGTCAGGGTGTAGACGCTGCCGGTGTCGCCGAAATACTTCTCGCCGCCCTTGAGGTAATGCATCTTCAACTGCACGTTCATCGGGTGCGGGGTCCAGCCGAGGAAGGTGACGAATTTCTGCTTCTTCACGGCCCGCGAGACTTCGGCGAGCATCGCTTGTTCGCTGGACTCGATCAGCTTCCACTGGCCGAGGTCGAAGTCGTTCTTCTTGATGATTTCCTGCAGCGAAATGTTCGCGGGTGCACCGGAGCCGATGCCGTAGATTTTCTTGTCGAATTTGTCGGCGTATTTGTTCAGGTCGGCAAAGTCATGCACACCGGCGTCCCACACATAATCCGGGACGGCCAGGGTGAACTCGGTGCCGTCGAGGTTCTTCGCCAGTTGCGTGACGTCGCCGGTGGCGACGAACTTGTCGTAGAAGCCCTGCTGCGCCGGCATCCAGTTACCGAGAAAGACATCCACCTGGCCGTCCTTCAAACCGCCGAAGGTTATCGGCACCGCGAGGGTGTCGACCTTGGCCTTGTAGCCCATGCCGTCCAGCAGAAACCCTGTGATGGCGTTGGTCGCGGCGATGTCACTCCAACCCGGGTCGGCCATTTTCACGGTGTCGCAGCTTTGCTCGGCAAATGCCGAGGCGCTGCCCAGAGCCAGCAGGCCTATCGTCAGTGCTGTGGATAACTTGCGCATGGACTTCCCCTTACATTATTGGTTTTGGCAGGGTTGTGGATAACGGGCCTTGCGTTCCAGATCGTCGAGGTCGATGTGGTTGCGCATGTACTGCTGACTGGCGTCCACCAGCGGCTGGTGATCCCAGCTCTTCAGCTTGCCGATGGTCAGGGCATCGGCGACAAAACGACGACGGCGCTGGCTGGCGAGGACCTCGCGGTGAATGGCCGGCATGTCCCATTTGGCCCGCGCTTCGGCGAGAAAATCGTCGAACAGTTGGCGATGTTGCGGCGACTGGCTGAGTTCTTCGAGTTCACGCGGGTCGTTGTGCACATCGAAGAGTAGGCACGGGTCGCTTTCACTGTAGATAAATTTGTACGCGCCACGGCGGATCATCATCAGCGGGCTGACCGTGCCTTCGGCCATGTATTCGCCGAACACTTCGTCATGCCCGCCCTGCCCTTGCAGATGCGGCACCAGGGAGCGGCCGTCCAGCGGCAGATTCGGTTCCAGGCTGCCGCCGGCCAGTTCGACGAAGGTCGGTAACAGGTCGGCAGTGGAGACGGCAGAGCTGACACGGCCCGGTTTGAACTGACCGGGTGCACTTATCAACAGGGGCACGCGAGCGGCCATCTCGAACCAATGCATTTTGTACCAGAGGCCCTTCTCTCCCAGCATGTCGCCATGGTCGCCGGAGAAGACGATGACGGTGTCTTCCATCAGCCCACAATCTTCGAGGGTTTGCAGGAGTTTGCCGACGTTGGCATCGATATAGCTGCAAGCACCGAAGTATGCTCGCCGTGCGTCGCGGATTTTATCCACAGGCAGTGGCTTGTCCCACAGGTCATAGACCTTGAGCAGGCGTTGCGAGTGTGGATCGAGGGAATGTGGATCCGGTGTCGTCGGAAGCGGGATATCCGCATCGTCGTACAAATCCCAGAACGCCTTGGGGATGGTGTACGGGTCATGTGGGTGCGTCATCGAAACGGTCAGGCAGAACGGTTGGTCGCCGTCCTCGCGAATGTGGTCGAACAGGTATTGCTGGGCCTTGAACACCACCTCTTCGTCGAAGTCGAGCTGATTGGTGCGCACGCACGGCCCGGCCTGCAACACCGACGACATATTGTGATACCAGCTCGGGCGCACGTCCGGTTCGTCCCAGTTCACCGCCCAGCCGTAGTCGGCCGGGTAGATGTCGCTGGTCAGACGCTCTTCGTAGCCGTGCAATTGGTCCGGGCCGCAGAAATGCATCTTGCCTGACAGCGCGGTGCGGTAGCCGAGGCGGCGCAGGTAGTGGGCGTAGGTCGGAATATCGGCAGGGAAATCAGCGGCGTTGTCATAGGCGCCGATCTTGCTCGGCAGTTGGCCGCTGACCAGGGTGAATCGCGACGGCGCACACAGCGGGCTGTTGCAGTAAGCAGCATCGAACACCACGCCCTGAGCGGCAAGGCGCGAAAGATTCGGCAGTTTGATCGGCGACGGGCCGTAGATCGGCAACATTGGCGCGGCCATTTGATCGGCCATGATGAAAAGAATGTTCTTGCGCTTCATGTGATCGCGGCATTCCATAGTGAATAGTTATGCGACATTGCTGCGATCGAGCATGGAGTCCATGCTCTGTCGGGTAAAGCCCGCGCCGGACAATGACTAGGATAAGCACAGCTTATGTATGACGCCCTCGGCAATCTGTCCCTCGACCTGTTGCGCGCTTTCGAAGCGGCGGCCCGTCACCGCAGTTTTACTGCGGCGGCGGTTGAGCTGGGCACCACGCAGCCAGCGATCAGCCAGCAGATCAAGCGTCTGGAAGAACAGCTGGGAGCACGACTGTTTGACCGGATCTATCGTGGCATCGAACTGACCGAGGGCGGCGCGATTCTGTTCGAGCAGGTTCAGCTCGGTTTGCAGAATATCGACGCAGGATTGAGTGCGATCAGTACGCAGCAACAACACGAGGTATTGCAGGTCGCCACCGATTTCGCTTTCGCCGCCTACTGGCTGATGCCACGTCTGCACCGCTTCCACGAAGCCAACCCGAACGTCGATGTCAGCCTGGTCACCAGCGAGCGCAACCACAACATGCTGCGCACCGACATCGATGTCGCGATCCTGTTTGGTGACGGGCGCTTTAAACAGGGCGAAAGCCATTGGCTGTTCAGCGAGGAAGTGTTTCCGGTGTGCAGCCCGCAACTGCTCAAGGAGCGCGCCCTGCCCTTGCCCGCCCAGACGTTGCTGGAGTTCCCGCTGCTGCATCTACGGGGGGAAAACAGCAGCAACTGGTTTGACTGGAGCGGGCTGTTTCGCGAACTGGGCATCACTACCCCGCCGGCGCCGGGGCAATTGCGCTTCGACAACTACACGCTGTTGATTCAGGCGGCGATTGGCGGCCAAGGCGTGGCCATCGGCTGGCGCCACCTTGTGGATAACTTGCTGACCCAGGGCTTGCTGTGTCGGCCGATCGCCGAGACCACGTTGTCGCGCCTGGGTTATTACGTGGTGCTGCCGCAGCGCAAACGCCGGGGCGCGTTGATTCAGCAGTTTGTCGACTGGTTGATGGCCGAACAGGCCAGTAGCGCCGAATCTCTGACTGGATTGGGGTTACCTTCGATTGCGGTGTGAATAGAAAAAGATCGCAGCCTGCGGCCATTCCCTGCAGGAGCTGCCGCAGGCTGCGATCTTTTCAGGTACCTGAGGTCGCGACAAAATTCACATGCTGCCCCACATGCAGGTTCAGCCGCAGCTCATCGGCAATCCCCACCGCGACCCGGTTCAGCCGTTCCAGCGGCTCCGCCAGCCCCGGCTCAAGATTGCCGCCGACCTGGCTGAAATGCTCGATGGTCAGCCCCGCCACGCCGTGAGGCGCGTTAACCAGTGTCCACTGCAATGGACTGCTTTGCAGGGCTTCGCGGATTTCTTCGGCGGCGTGGCGTTGCAGGCCGTCGTCCAGTTCCGGCTCGTCGAGCACGGCAAAATTTCCCACCAGAAACAGCCGTGAAACATTGGCTGCCTGCAGGCCGTCGACCAGCGCATCGACCGCCAGCACTTGTTCCACCGGCCCAAGCACCACCGACCGTTCCACATGGTCGCTGCTGAACGGCAAGCCCGGTGCATCAAGCAGACAGATCACTGCCGAGCTGCCCGCCACGCTTTGCTTGACCCGCTCGGCATCGAACAAATCGCCGCTTTTGGTGCGCAGGCCGGGACGTGGCGCGAGTACGTTCAAATCGTCGAGAATCGTGATGACTTCGTGCTGGCGTCGCAGCAACTCAGCCATCAACGCACCGCCCAGGCTGGCCATGGCACCATAGAGCACCACTTTCACCGTCGGGGTTTCGGCATTTTTCATGGCTGATCCTTTTTATAATCCCTTGTATGGCGTGTGACATATGGGCACCGCCCAGGGTTCGAACCGATTTGCGAGGGCTTCAGATGCCAGCGATCAAGGGCTACCACGCCCACGTCTATTTCGATGCCGATACCATCGATCAGGCACGCGCGTTGTGTGAGCAAGCCGCGCAGTTGTTTCCATTGAAGATGGGCCGCGTCCATGAACGCCCGGTCGGCCCGCACCCTGACTGGAGCTGCCAGCTGGCCTTCGGCCCGCAGATGATCGGCGAGGTATTGCCGTGGCTGGCGCTCAATCGCAAGGGCCTGGTGGTGTTCCTTCACCCCGACACCGGCGACGATTTGCTCGATCACACCGAGCACGCAATCTGGATGGGCGCGATGCGGCCGCTGGACCTGTCTGTTTTCCGGTCAACGAAAGGTAGCTGAAAGGTTGCCCGATTAGGATCGCCGCCACTACCGGCAACAGACCGGTTGGCCAACGCGTGTGATCGCTCGCACGTCAGGCCCAATTAACAACAACAATGGTGATTCTGATGTCCTCTGTAGCCCGCCTTCTCGCTGAAACTCCGCCCGTACGTCTCGTGCTTCCCGTTCTGCGCTGATCCCTCCGATCCGCTCACTCAATTAGCCGCGCTACGCCTGGAGTAATCCCATGCTGACTTTCCTTGGCTTCGCCATGGTCATCACGTTCATGTTCCTGATCATGACCAAGCGCCTGTCTGCGCTGATCGCCCTGATCATCATCCCGATCCTGTTCGCCCTGTTCGGTGGTTTCGCGCCGAAGATCGGCCCGATGATGCTCGAAGGTATTACCAAGCTTGCGCCGACCGGCGTGATGCTGATGTTCGCCATTCTGTATTTCGCCCTGATGATCGACTCCGGCCTGTTCGACCCGGCCGTGCGCAAGATCCTCAAACTGGTCAAGGGCGACCCGCTGAAAGTTTCGGTCGGTACCGCCGTGCTGGCGCTCGTCGTTTCCCTTGATGGTGACGGCGCGACCACTTACATGATCTGCGTGGCCGCCATGCTGCCGCTGTACAGCCGCATCGGCATGAGCCCGCGGATCATGGCCGGTCTGATCATCCTCGCCGGTGGCGTGATGAACATGACTCCGTGGGGCGGCCCGACCGCCCGTGCCGCCAGTGCGCTGCATGTCGACCCGTCGGACATCTTCGTGCCGATGATCCCGGCGATGGCTGCCGGTGTGGTGGCGATCCTGATCATTGCCTACTTCTACGGCAAACGTGAGCGTGCGCGTCTGGGCGAGCTGCACCTGATCGGCGACGAGATCGATCACAGTGAAATCAGCGTCTCGCAGTTCCCCGATGCCCGTCGTCCGAAGCTGATCTGGTTCAACGGCCTGTTGACCCTGGCGCTGATGTGCACCCTGATCGCCGGCCTGCTGCCGCTGCCGGTGCTGTTCATGGTGGCGTTCAGCATCGCGATGATCGTCAACTACCCGTGCCTGCAAATGCAGAAGGACCGCGTGGCGGCCCACGCCGGCAGCGTGCTGTCGGTGGTCAGTCTGATTTTCGCGGCGGGTATCTTCACCGGTATCCTGTCCGGAACCGGCATGGTCGACGCCATGTCGAAAAGTCTGCTGGCAGTGATTCCGGACTTCCTCGGGCCGTACCTGGCCGTGATCACGGCGCTGGTGAGCATGCCGTTCACCTTCTTCATGTCGAACGACGCGTTCTACTACGGTGTGTTGCCAGTGCTCTCCGAAGCGGCCAGCCATTACGGCATCACCGCGGTGGAAATGGCCCGTGCCTCGATCGTCGGTCAGCCCGTCCACTTGCTCAGCCCGCTGGTGCCGTCGACGTACCTGCTGGTGGCGCTGGCCGGTATCGAGTTCGGTGACCACCAGCGTTTCACTCTGAAGTGGGCAGTGCTGGTCTGCCTGTGCATACTGGTGGCCGCCTTGCTGCTGGGGACTTTCCCGCTGTTCAGCACGATGTAACGGCATTCACTCACCATGACGCCAGCTGCTTGCTGGCGTCCTGGTTTAACACTCGCTCAAAGGAATACACATGGATTGGCTGACCAACCCCGAAATCTGGGTTGCCTTCTTTACCCTGACCGCCCTGGAAATCGTTCTGGGCATCGATAACATCATCATGATTTCGATCCTGGTCAGCCGTATGCCCAAGCACATGCAGCAGCGCACGCGGATCTTCGGCCTGGGTCTGGCGATGATCACGCGGATCCTGTTGCTGCTGTCGATCACCTGGGTCATGCGCCTCACCGCCGACCTGTTCGTGGTGTTCGGCCAGGGCATTTCCGGGCGCGACCTGATCCTGTTCTTCGGTGGCCTGTTCCTGCTGTGGAAGAGCTCGCAAGAGATGTACCACGCACTCGAAGGCGAAGACGAAAGCGGCGACGAGCCTTCGGGCAAGGGCGGCAACTTCCTCTACACCATCATCCAGATCGCGATCATCGACATCGTGTTCTCGCTGGATTCGGTGATCACCGCCGTCGGCATGGTCTCCCATGTGCCGGTGATGGTCGCGGCAATCGTCGTCGCGGTGCTGGTGATGATGGCGGCCTCGGGCAAGATCAGCGAGTTCATCGACAAGCACCCGTCGCTGAAGATGCTGGCGCTGTCGTTCCTGCTGGTGGTCGGTACCGTACTGATCGCCGAAGCGTTCGATGTGCATGTACCGAAAGGCTACGTCTACTTCGCCATGGCGTTCTCACTGGCGGTGGAAGCGATCAACATCAAGATGCGCACCGCGATCGCCAAAAAGAAAAAACAGCAGGACCCGGTGAAGCTGCGCAAGGACGTGCCGGGGCAGTAACCCGGTAGTCCGATAGCAATACAAAACCTGTGGGAGCTGGCTTGCCAGACGCCCACAGGTTTTTTTTCCAGCGGATTTTGAGCTCGTACACAAACCCTGTGGGAGCTGGCTTGCCAGCGATAGTGGCGTGTCAGGCAACATCAATGTCGCCAGTGCTGCCGTCATCGCTGGCGAGCCAGCTCCCACAGGGATTTGGGGTGATTGCGCGGGGTGTGGATAAAGCTGTTTTCATGACGCTTTTGTTTCAATCCGCACTTTAGCTGTGCAATGCTGGCGCCCAGTCCGTTAGCCAACTACAGCTTAAGTATCAAAAACGTAGAAACCGCGCGGTACCGTCAACTTGCCCCTTTGGGGCGCTGCTACTACAGGGGGTCTGCATGCTCACCCTGCTCAATTTGCTGTCTGCCGTGGCCCTGCTGATCTGGGGTACGCATATCGTCCGAACCGGCATCCTGCGGGTGTACGGTACCAATCTGCGCCATGTGATCGGCCAGAACATGTCCAAACGCTGGCTCGCGTTCGTCGCCGGCATCGTCGTGACCGCGATGGTGCAGAGCAGCAACGCCACGGCCATGCTCGTCACTTCCTTCGTCGGTCAGGGCCTGATGGCGCTGACCCCGGCGCTGGCGACCATGCTTGGCGCCGACGTCGGTACGGCGCTGATGGCGCGGGTGCTGACCTTTGACCTGTCGTGGCTGTCGCCGCTGCTGATTTTCCTCGGGGTGATTTTCTTTCTGTCGCGCAAACAGACGCGCCTCGGGCAGATGGGCCGGGTCAGTATCGGTCTGGGCCTGATCATTCTCGCCTTGCAACTGATCGTCGAAGCCGCTGCACCGATTACCCACGCCCAAGGCGTGAAGGTGATCTTTGCGTCGCTGACCGGCGACATCCTCCTCGACGCCCTGGTCGGTGCGTTGTTCGCGATGATTTCCTATTCCAGCCTCGCCGCTGTGTTGCTGACCGCGACGCTGGCCGGCGCCAGCGTGATCAGCCTGCCGGTGGCGATCGGTCTGGTGATCGGCGCCAACATCGGCAGCGGCGTGCTGGCGTTCATGAGCACCAGCATGCAGAACGCGGCCGGGCGGCAAGTGGCGCTGGGCAGCCTGCTGTACAAACTGATCGGGCTGTTGCTGATCATTCCGGTGCTTGATCCGCTGGTGCACTGGATGGACGGGCTCGACTTCAGCCCGCAGGAAATGGTCATCGGGTTCCACCTGCTCTACAACACCGCGCGCTGCCTGATCCTGCTGCCCAGCGTCGCGCCGATGGCGCGGCTGTGCGCCTGGTTGCTGCCGGAGCGCCCGGAAGTCAACGGCACCGCCAAGCCGCGTCACCTTGATTTGACGGCACTGTCGACACCGAGCCTGGCGCTGGCCAACGCGGCCCGCGAGACCCTGCGCATGGGCGATCTGATCGACAACATGCTCGACGCGATGCTCGATGTGTTGCGTGGCAAGCAGACCGCCGTAACTCAGGAGATGCGTCGTCTGACCGATGACGTCGAAGCGCTGTACAGCGCGATCAAGCTGTACCTGGCGCAAATGCCCCGCGAAGATCTCGGCGAGCAGGACAGTCGGCGCTGGGCGGAGACCATCGAACTGGCGATCAACCTGAAGCTGGCCAGCGACCTGATCGAACGCATGCTGCGCAAAGTGCAGCAGCAGAAGACTTCCCAGCGTCGGTCGTTTTCCGAAGAAGGCCTGGAGGATTTGGCCGGGTTGCATCAGCAACTGATCGCCAACCTGCGCCTGGGCCTGTCGGTGTTCCTCAGCGGTGACAAGGAAAGCGCCCGTCAGCTGTTGCGCGAGAAACGTCGCTTTCGCGCACAGGAACGGCGTCTGGCCCATGCCCATGTCAGCCGTTTGCAACGTAAGATCGTGCAGAGTCTGGAAACCAGTTCGCTGCACCTGGAGCTGATTGCCGATATGAAGCGCTTGAATTCGCTGTTTTGCAGCAGTGCTTACGTGGTGCTGGAAACGGCAGATACCGGAGCGCTGGAAGCGGATGATATTGCCGACATTACGCATTCGCCTTGAACGTCTGGGGCTGGGGTCAGTCAGTAACATTGATTCAGCTGCAAGATATTCGCGAGCAGGCTCGCTCCCACAGGGAATGCATTTCAAGGTGGGAGCGAGCCTGCTCGCGAAAGCGGCCTGAATAGCGACACGGATCTCCAAATCAGCCGTACGGAAGCCTGTTATGCGTTGCCTGTTGTTCGCCTGTCTGTTGCTCGGTTCCCTGCCCGCCTTCGCCGTTGATCGCTTTCAGGTCGAAGGCTACGCGCTGCCCAACGGTTTGCAGCTGTTGCTCAAACCCGGCACTGAACGCGGGCATGTGGCGATTCGTCTGGTGGTCGGCGTCGGCCTCGACGATTTCGATTGCGATGAAAAAGAGCTGCCGCACCTGCTCGAGCACCTGTTGTTCAGCGGCGTCGACGCCACTGGCGAAGGTGGCCTTGAGGAGCGCATGCAGGCGTTGGGCGGTGAGTGGAACGCGTTCACCAGCAACGCCGACACCACGTTCGTCATCGAAGCCCCGGCGAAGAATCAGCGCAAAGTGCTCGACCTGCTGCTCGGTCTGCTGACCCAGACCCGCATTGACGACAATGCGATCAACGCCGCCAAGCGCGTAGTCGAGCGCGAGGACGGCGGCCATTACACGCGTCTGCAACGTTTTCTCGACCGCCAGGACCTGGGCCACACCGCCAGCAATCAGCTGGCGGTGGAGCTGGGCCTGAAATGCCCGCAACGCGCCGAGGTCGGGCACCTGACCCAGCAGCAACTGGAGAAGGTGCGCAAGACCTGGTACGCGCCGAACAACATGACGCTGATCGTCGTCGGTGAACTCGACAAACTGCTGCCGGCCTATCTGGAACGCACTTGGGGCGCGCTCGAAGCGGTGGATCCGGCCGAGCACCGTGAGCTGCCGGACATCCGCACCAGCGCCGCCCATGAACGCACCCTCACCCGCGGCTTCATCGGCGACAGCGCCAAATTGCACTGGCTGGTGCCGGAGCCGATGCTCGACGATCAGTACGACGAGACCTTCGACATCCTCAAGGACTACCTCGACTGGGCACTGTACCGGCAGATTCGCCTGAATCACGGCTTGTCCTACGGGCCGTGGGCCGAGCGTGAAGTGTTCGGCGGGGTCGGTTTCATGAGCCTCAATGCCGATGTTGATCGCGATGATCTTGTCGAGGCCAAACAGGTGCTGGAAGACCTCAAGGCCGACCTGCTGAAAAACGGCCTCGACCCCGACACCTTCGCCCGGATCAAACAGGCCGCCATCGCCCATCAGGCCTGGGCGGTACAGGGCAACAGCGCCATGGCGGACTACTACTGGAGTGCGCTCGGCGATTACGAGGACGGACGCTTTGCCAACCCTGCCCGCGAGTTGCAAGGCGTGACCCTGGAAACGGCGAACAAGGCCATGCGCGAGTTGCTGTTGCAACCGGGGTATCTGCGGATCGAGAAGCCGTTGCTCAGTGATGATGAGGTGTTGTGGCTGATTGCCGGTGGTCTGGGCGTGGCGTTGCTGGTGCTGATAGGCTGGCGCTTGCATCGCCGGGAAAAACACAAAGCCGAAGGATGAGGAAATCCTGTGGCGAGGGAGCTTGCTCCCGCTGGGCTGCGCAGCAGCCCCAAAACCGACGGCTCAGTTAATTCAGAAACACCGTGCACCCAGGTTTTGCGACTGCTGCGCAGTCGAGCGGGAGCAAGCTCCCTCGCCACAGAAATAAGAGGTTTGCTGACCGGGAGCCTCGCCACGTCGCCCGGCGGACGGTACTCTGTCGAGGTTTTTTCCTACTCAGTCGTGAACCGCCACCATGCAGAAAATCCCCCTCCTGATCCAGCGCATTCTCGAACTGATGAAGCGCTATCCGGGGGTGATTGCGCTTGGCGGTTTCATCTCCGGGGTCGGCAGTTTCATTCTGGTCGATCGCCAGCAAGGGCTGGCGAGCTGGATCACCATCATCATGCTGCTCAGCTGGATCTGGCTGATGCTGGAAAACACCCTGACCGGGCTGTTCACGCGCATCTTCAAGCGGGAAATCCCCCAGCCACTGCTGCGCTACGCGACGCAGATGATCCACCAGGAAAGTCTGTTTTTCGTCCTGCCGTTCTTCTTCATCACGACTACGTGGAACAGCGGCCAACTGATCTTCACCGGCCTGCTGTGCATTGCCGCGCTGATCTCGATTGTCGATCCGCTCTACTACAAATGGCTGGCGCCACGGCGCTGGGCGTTTCTCGCGTTGCACACCCTGACCCTGTTCGCCGCCCTGCTCACTGCGCTGCCGGTGATCATGCACCTGACCACCGCACAGAGTTTCAAATGGGCACTGGGTACGGCGGTGGTGCTGTCGTTCCCGAGTCTGGCGTCGATCTTTCCGATCCGTACCGTGCGCAATGCGTTAGCCATTCTGTTCATCACCGTCGGCATCGGCGCGGTCGGCTGGACCCTGCGCTCGTGGGTGCCGCCGGCGACGCTGTGGATGACCGACGTGGCGATCAGCACGCAGTTGCAGGACCGCACGCCTGGCGCCAGCCTCGAGGAGGTCAGCGCCGAGCAGATCCGCAACGGCGGTCTCTACGCCTACACCGCAATCAACGCGCCGCGCGGGCTGGATGAACGCATCTACCATGTGTGGCAGTTCGACGGCCAGGAAGTCGATCGCATCGCCCTCGACATCCACGGCGGGCGCAAGGAAGGCTACCGCGCCTGGACCCACAAGCAGAACTTCCCCGGCAACCCGGTGGGCAAGTGGCAGGTGCGGGTGCTGACTGAAGACGGTCAGGTGATCGGCGTGCTGCGTTTCAAAGTGACAGACAGCACAGCGATCAAAGAAAAGTAATCCGGTTCGTGCTATTACGTTAGTTCGCTTAATAGCCGAACAAGCACGGAGCTTATGATCAGCAGCTCAATGAGCGGTAATGCCCAGCTGGACACGTCAATCAGCCCTGCCCGCCTGCGGGTTTCCGGGGACTGGACGCTTGCCCATTACGCCGACCTCAAGCACCTGACCGAACAACTGACCGGCCAGTACGACGCCAACACCGTGGTCGATCTCAACAGCCTCGGTGCCCTCGACACTGCAGGCGCTTCGTTGCTGGTGGAGCTGCTCGGTTCCGAGCGTCTGGGCCGCTCCGCCGAACATCCTGACTGCACGATTTCCCCGGCTGACCGCGCGCTGCTGCAAACGGTGTATCGCTCGCTGACCGACTTCTGTGTGCCGATCAGGGAGCCGGAAGTCAGCGTCAGCGTGCAACTGTTGACCCGCATCGGGCGCGCGGTGGAAACGGTCTGGCAGGACACCTTGCAAGTACTGGGTTTCATTGGCCTGATCCTCGAAACCATTGCCCGCAGCCTGCTTCGCCCCAAGCGCTGGCGCATCACCCCCGTCGTCGCCCACATCGAACAGACCGGCCTCGACGCCGCGCCGATCGTGGCGCTGCTGACCTTTCTGGTGGGCGCGGTGGTGGCGTTTCTCGGTGCCACGGTGCTGGCCAGTTTCGGTGCGACGATCTTTACCGTGGACTTGGTGGGCTTCTCCTTCCTGCGTGAGTTCGGTGTGCTGCTCACGGCAATCCTGATGGCCGGACGCACCGCCAGCGCGTTTACCGCGCAGATCGGTTCGATGAAGGCTAACGAAGAGATCGACGCAATCCGCACCCTCGGCCTCGATCCGATGGAGCTGCTGGTAGTGCCGCGGGTATTGGCGATGCTGGTGGCGCTGCCGATGCTGACGTTTCTGGCGATGCTCTGCGGGATCATTGGCGGCGGCGTGGTGTGCGCGGTGTCGCTGGGGATTTCGCCGGCGATGTTCCTCTCGCTGTTGCAAAGCGACATCGGCATTCAGCACTTTCTGGTTGGTCTGGTCAAAGCGCCGGTGTTTGCCTTCCTGATTGCAACCATTGGTTGCCTGGAAGGCTTCAAGGTCAGTGGCAGCGCCGAATCGGTCGGCGCGCACACCACGTCCGCCGTGGTGCAGTCGATTTTCGTGGTGATCGTGCTCGACGCGGTGGCTGCGCTGTT
The DNA here is from genome assembly GCF_019775695.1 of Pseudomonas sp. AO-1. NCBI lineage: Bacteria > Pseudomonadati > Pseudomonadota > Gammaproteobacteria > Pseudomonadales > Pseudomonadaceae > Pseudomonas > Pseudomonas sp. AO-1. The sequence goes on along the minus strand of NZ_CP079947.1, from coordinate 6,671,396 downwards.
CTTCATGGAGATGGGCTGGTGAGTCGTTTACCCCGTGCGCCCTCGGAGGCGGTGATCGAAGTCCGTGGCCTGTGCAATCGCTTTGGCAGCCAGAGCGTGCACGAGAATCTCGATCTGGATCTGTACAAGGGCGAAATCCTCGCCGTGGTCGGCGGTTCCGGCAGCGGCAAATCGGTGCTGCTGCGCAGCATTGTCGGCCTGCGCCGGCCCAGCGAAGGCAACGTAAAGGTGTTCGGGCAGAACCTGCCGAGCCTGTCCGAGCATGAGCGCTCACTGGTCGAGCGGCGTTTCGGCGTGCTGTTCCAGAAAGGCGCGTTGTTTTCCTCGCTGACGGTGACCGAAAACGTCGCCCTGCCGCTGATCGAACACGCCGGTCTGAGCCGCAACGACGCTGAGCATCTGGCGGCGGTGAAGCTGGCGCTGGCCGGGCTGCCGCTGTCGGCGGCGGACAAATACCCGGCGTCGCTGTCCGGCGGGATGATCAAGCGCGCTGCGCTGGCCCGGGCGCTGGCGCTGGACCCGGACATCCTGTTTCTCGACGAACCCACCGCCGGCCTCGATCCGATTGGCGCGGCGCAGTTCGATCAACTGATCCTGACCCTGCGTGATGCGCTGGGCCTGAGCGTGTTTCTGGTGACCCACGACCTCGACACGCTCTACACCATCACCGACCGTGTGGCGGTGCTGGCGCAGAAGAAGGTACTGGTCGCCGGCCCGATCGACGTGGTCTCGGAAACCGATGACGCGTGGATTCACGAATACTTCCACGGCCCGCGTGGCCGCTCGGCGCTGGACGCCGCCAAATTGCTCAACGAGGTCTGACATGGAAACCCGAGCCCATCATGTGTTGATCGGCCTGTTCGCCGTAATTGTCGTGGCGGGCGCCCTGCTCTTCGGTCTGTGGCTGGCCAAGTCCAGCGTCGACAGCGAGTTCAAGGATTATGAAATCGTCTTCAATGAGGCGGTCAGCGGTCTGTCCAAGGGCAGCCCTGTGCAGTACAGCGGGATCAAGGTCGGTGACGTGGTCAGCCTGCGCCTCGACCCGAAAGACCCGCGCCGGGTGCTGGCGCGGATTCGTCTGGGTGGTGACACCCCGGTCAAGGAAGACACCCAGGCCAAACTGGCGCTGGCCGGGATCACCGGCACTTCGATCATCCAGCTCAGCGGCGGCACCCCAGAGAGTCCGAAACTACGCGGACACGACGGCGAATTGCCGACCATCGTCGCGGCGCCCTCGCCCATTTCCCGGCTGCTTAACGACAGCAACGACCTGATGACCGGCGTCACCGCCCTGTTGAACAATGCCAACCAGATGTTTTCTCCGGAGAACGTCGAGCGCGTCAGCAACACCCTGGCGCATCTGGAACAGACCACCGGTTCGATCAACGATCAGCGCGGCGACTTGCGTCAGGCCATGCAGCAACTGGCGAGCGTCGGCAAGCAAGCCGGCAGCATGCTCGAGCAAACCTCGGCGCTGATGCGCAACGCCAACGGCCTGCTCAACGATCAGGGCAAGCAGGCGCTGGGCAGTGCCGAGCAGGCGATGAAGTCGCTGGAGCAAAGCAGCGCCACCATCAACGGCCTGCTGAGCAAAAACCAGAACTCGCTCGACAACGGTATGCAGGGCCTCAATGGCCTGGCGCCGGCGATCCGCGAACTGCGCGAAACCCTGACTTCGCTGCGCGGCATTTCCCAACGCCTTGAGGCCAACCCCAGCGGCTACTTGCTGGGCAGTGACAAGAACAAGGAATTCACCCCATGAAGCTGACTCACTTCGCCTTCCTCGCCAGTTTTACCCTGCTCTCGGCGTGTTCGATCCTGCCCAAGGCCGAACCTTCGGATGTCTATCGCCTGCCCGCCGCGCAAGCGCCCGCCTCGGCCAGTTCGGCGGCGACCCAGCACTGGTCGCTGCGCCTGAACAAATTGCAGGCCAGCGAAGCGCTGAACCGGCCAAACATCGCGGTGATTCCACAGGGTGACGTGATCAGCAGCTACAAGGCCTCGCGCTGGAGCGATCCGGCGCCGGTGCTGGTGCGTAATCGGCTGCTCGATGGTTTTGCTCGCGATGGTCGGGTGACATTGCTCAGCACCGATGACAGCAACTTCGCTGCGGATCTGGAACTGGGCGGCAGCTTGCAGGCGTTTCAGACCGAGTATCAGGGCAACCAGGCCAGCGTCGTGGTGCGCGTCGATGCGTTGCTGGTGCGCGGCTATGACCAGAAGATTCTCGCCAGTCGGCGCTTTGAAGAGCGCCAACCGCTGAGCGATGTGCAGGTGCCGGCGGTGGTGGCAGGGTTTGGACAGGCCAGTGATCGGCTGACGGCCAAGGTTGTTGCGTGGGCTGTTCAGCAAGGCCAGCAATTGGCTCCAGTTAAACCCTGAAGTCGCCAGGATCGCAGCCTTCGGCAGCTCCTACAGGGTTATGCGTGCCTTTGTAGGAGCTGCCGAAGGCTGGGATCTTTTGCTTCAACCAAAGAACCAGTAGCACACGCCAATCGCGCCGAGCACACCGGCCAGTTCGGCCAGCAGCGCGCATCCAACGGCATGCCTTGCGCGCTGAATTCCCACCGCACCGAAATACACCGCCAGCACATAGAACGTGGTTTCGGTGCTGCCCTGAATTGTCGCCGCCACCAGCGCCGGGAAGCTGTCGACGCCGGAGGTCTTCATGGTCTCGATCAGCATCGCCCGTGCGGCGCTGCCGGAAAACGGTTTGACCATCGCCGTCGGCAACGCATCGACAAACCGCGTATCCCAACCGGCCCACTGCACCAGATGGCGGATGCCGTCCAGGCCAAAGTCCAGCGCTCCGGAAGCGCGCAGTACGCCAATCGCGCAGAGCATCGCCACCAGATACGGCAGCAGGTTCCTGGCGACGTCGAAGCCCTCCTTCGCGCCCTCGACAAATGCCTCGTAGACCTTGACCTTGCGTAATGCGCCGATCACCAGGAACAGCATGATCAGGCCGAACAGCGTCAGGTTGCCAAGGATCGACGACAGCCCGGCCAGCGCCGTGGCCGACATCGTCGCCAGCAGCGCCATGAAGCCGCCGAGGATCAGTGCGCCGGGAATCAGATAGGCCAGCACCACCGGGTCCCAGATACGCAGGCGCTGCATGAACGCCACCGAAAGGAAGCCGACGATGGTCGAGCAACTGGTCGCCAACAGGATCGGCAGAAACACCAGGGTCGGATCTGGTGCGCCTTGCTGGGCGCGGTACATGAAGATGGTCACTGGCAACAGGGTCAGCGATGAGGCGTTGAGCACCAGGAACAGGATCTGCGCGTTGCTGGCGATGGTCGCGCTGGGGTTGAGCTCCTGCAGCGCCTTCATGGCCTTGAGGCCGATCGGGGTGGCGGCGTTGTCCAGGCCCAGGCCGTTGGCGGCGAAGTTCAGGGTAATCAGACCGAGCGCCGGGTGACCGGCCGGGACTTCCGGCATCAGCCGCAGGAACAGCGGGCCCAGCACTTTCGCCAGCCACTCGACGATCCCGGCTTTTTCGGCGATGCGCAGAAAGCCCAGCCACAGGGTCAGCGTGCCGAACAGCAGCACCATGACCTCGACCGAGAGTTTGGCCATGGCGAAAATGCTTTCCACCATCGCCGCAAAAATCCCGGCGTTGCCGCCGACCAGCCACTGCACCAGCGCAGATATTGCTGCCACGACGAAGAAGCCAAGCCACAGGCCATTAAGCATCAGTCAAATCCCCCGGAAGATGCGGCGAATGATAGCGGGGTCGCCAGAAACGACAAACCCCGGATTGCGCCGGGGTTTGTCGGTAAGGCTTGCCTCAATCACCTGTAGGAGCTGCCGAAGGCTGCGATCTTTAAAAGCAAGATCAAAAGATCGCAGCCTGCGGCAGCTCCTACAGAGGTTCAGCGATCAGTTCTTGGAGATTTCACCAGCCGGCAGTTTTTCCTTGCTGCGCCAGTGCGGCAGGGAGTTCCAGTAGCGCTGGCCCTTGGCGTCGTCGTACATGCCTTCCCAACGTGCGATAACCAGTACCGCCAGGGCGTTGCCGATCACGTTCAGTGCGGTACGCGCCATGTCCATGATGCGGTCGACACCGGCGATGAACGCCAGGCCTTCCAGCGGGATACCGACACTGCCCAGCGTCGCCAGCAGCACCACAAAGGACACGCCTGGTACGCCGGCGATGCCTTTGGAAGTGACCATCAGGGTCAGCACCAGCAGCAGTTGCTGGCTGATCGACAGGTCGATGCCGTACAGCTGGGCAATGAAGATCGCGGCGATCGACTGGTACAGGGTCGAACCGTCGAGGTTGAACGAGTAACCGGTCGGGACCACGAAGGAGCAGATGGCTTTCGGTGCGCCATAGGCTTCCATCTTCTCGATGACGCGTGGCAGCACGGTTTCCGAGGAGGCGGTGGAGTAAGCCAAGACCAGCTCATCCTTGAAGATGCGCATCAGCTTGATCACCGAGAAGCCGAACAGCTTGGCGATCAGGCCCAGCACCACGAAAGCGAAGAAAGCGATGGCGACGTAAACCAGAATCACCAGCTTGGCCAGCGGCAGCAGCGAGGCGAAACCGAAGTTGGCCACGGTCACCGCGATCAGGGCGAAAACGCCGATCGGGGCGTAGTTCATGATCATGTGGGTGACTTTGAACATGCTTTCCGAGACGCCCTGGAACATCTTCACCAGCGGCTCGCGCAGGTCCGACTGCAGGCTCGACAGACCGAGACCGAACAGTACGGAGAAGAAAATGATCGGCAGCATTTCGCCGCGGGCCATGGCCGCGAAGATGTTCGACGGGATCAGGTTGAGGATGGTCTCGATGAACGCGTGTTCATGTTGTACTTCGGCGGCGGTCGCCTGGTACTTGGAGATATCCACGGTGCCCAGGGTGCTCATGTCGATGCCGGCACCCGGGTGGAACAGGTTGGCCAGCAGCAGGCCGACGATGATCGCGATGGTGGTGACGACTTCGAAGTAGATGATGGTCTTCAGGCCGATACGCCCGAGTTTCTTGGCGTCGCCCACGCCGGCGATGCCGACGATCAGGGAGGAGATGACGATCGGAATCACGATCATCTTGATCAGACGGATAAAGATATCGCCTGCCGGTTGCAGGACGTTGCTGATCCACCAGGCTTTTTCGGCACTGAAGTGGTTGAGCAACGCACCAATTGCAATCCCTAAAACCAGACCGATGAGGATCTGCCAGGCGAGGCTGAGTTTTGCCTTCTTCATTATCTTTACCCTTACTTGCGTTTGACTCAGGCACATGCAGCAACTGGAACGCTCTTTAGCGGAAAAGTCTGTGCATCTGCCTCCGTATAAGGTGCCCCGAAGCGCGTATTTACGGCTCTTCGGCAGGCGAAAAAAGGCGCAACTATTCCGATGCAAGGTTGCGCCGTCTAATGCCGTAAACGCCTACCCTATGCCGAATCGGCATGAGATTTTTTAAATGAAACTGGCGTCCCAAGCGGTTCGATTACGACATTTCAGCCGGTATAAGTGCCGTGAACCGGCCATTTCAGCTTAGGTTGGTTGTTTTTTGAACGAGTGAATTCATCGAAAAATTCAGGAAAAAGCCTACATTTGCAGACTAGAAGTCCCACAGTTTAAAGGGGCTCTTTCTCGATATACGGTCGCCAGGAAACACGGCGAAATGTTTTTCGCGCGCAGTCTGAACCATAAAAAGGCGAGCAGGACGCTCTGGATCAATGTTTTGTATCGCGCAAAGCTCAGCGCAAGTCCGTCGAACCACTGAGGGTCGGCGAACCTGCGTCGCAGCTTTTACCCTGACCCGGCCCTCGCGCAGGCACTCCCTGTACCCGTAGGTCACTCCGACCCTGCAACAGTCAGAACGTCCCGGCCCCTTGGTCATGCGCCAGCCTTCCTCGGGTAGGCGCAATAAAGGGCAGCGGGGCGCTGCCCTCATGTTCGAATCAATACCACTTCGGGTCTTTCTTCAGCGTTTCCATCAACAGGTTCTGCATACCCTCATCCGGTTTGCCGAGGAAGCGGTAGGTGACATGTCGCGTTGGCGACTTGTCGGCCGGCAGTCCTTCGGGAACATCGACGAGCATGGCATATGCATCTTTCTTGTCGAAGCTGAAAGCCACGATCAAGCGGTGGTTGAGGCACTTGTCTGCGGATTCACAGAGCGGGCCGACCAAGTACTTGTCGCCGTCTTCAGTCACGGCATTCATCTGCTGCTCTGGCGTACCGGACAGGTTCATCACCCATTCCGGGAGGCGTTCTTCATGCTTCACAACGCCTTGCCAGGTTTCCCGGTATTGCGGGTCGGAGCTGAGCAGCTCGTTGACCCGCGCCTGGCCATCATTGGCCGCGATCGCCATGGCACTACCGCCCAGAAGCAGGGCGGCTGCCAGTGTCTTTAACGCAATCATCGTTAACCTCGGCCGCGACGGCCAAAGAAGAAGGAAGCGATGAACATCACCAGGAACACGACAAAGAGAATCTTGGCGATACCCGTGGCGGTGCCCGCGATACCACCGAAGCCCAAGACGGCGGCGATGATGGCAATGATCAAGAATGTAATTGCCCAACTCAACATGGTGATTCTCCTTACTTCTCTATTTAGGGATATTGCGTGTCCTGGCGCCAGGCGCCCGAATTCGTTGGTTCGTCAGAAAACCCAGCGCTCTTCACGTGGAAGTTGATCCAGCGGCTGCGGCTGATCGACATCCATCATGCGCATCGAGGCGCTTTCGGCCTGACTGCTGCTGACGGCGCTGAAGTGCGTCTGCGTGCTGTGTTGAATCGAGATCAGCGGCTCAGGCTTCTGGCTGTTTTCCCAGCTCAGGTATTGCTGGCAGGCGATCAGGGTGATCAACAGTGCAAGCACGCCAAACAGGCCTTGCTGGATATGCAGTGGCGAGATACGCACTTGGGCGGCACGTTGGCGAGTCATCCTGGGTTCCTCACTCTTATTCGGTTGGGGCAGTGGAATCTGCCCGGGCTGAATGAGTAATTGCAGGCTGCATGCCAGGTTTTTAGTTGAAAAATATCCAATAAAATCAATGGTTTGCGAGTGAGTGAAATTCAGCGACGGACGCATCCTGCACGATGGGGCGTCTACGGTCGTGCGGAATGCACGATTATTTCGTAGGAGATTTCATTCTTATGGAATTGAGAGCACGTCCTGGATGTCAGAAATGTACGCGGGGTTACCCCTGCGAATCGGTGATTGTTTAAAAACTCAACAAAATCAATGGATTGGCCGTTATGGCAGGAGAGAGCTACCCTCCTATGGCTCGCATCGTTCAGAATCAACCATGCAACTTGCCCGATTTTTCCGGGACTAACCCAAGATCAATCACTATGGAGCGTAGGAAAAATGGAATCTGCCACTGAGCATCAAGGCCGCATTCTGCTGGTGGACGATGAGTCCGCCATCCTGCGAACCTTTCGTTACTGCCTCGAAGACGAAGGTTACACAGTGGCCACCGCCAACAGCGCGGTTCAGGCCGAGGCATTGTTGCAACGTCAGGTGTTTGACCTGTGCTTCCTTGATTTGCGTCTGGGTGAAGACAACGGTCTCGACGTACTGGCACAGATGCGCATTCAGGCGCCATGGATGCGCGTGGTCATTGTCACCGCCCACTCGGCGGTTGATACCGCGGTGGACGCGATCCAGGCGGGCGCCGCCGATTATCTGGTCAAACCGTGCAGCCCCGACCAGTTGCGCCTGGCCACCGCCAAGCAACTGGAAGTGCGTCAGCTCTCGGCGCGTCTGGAAGCTCTCGAAGGCGAGATCCGCAAACCCAAGGACGGCCTCGACTCCCACAGCCCGGCGATGAAAGTCGTGCTGGAAACTGCGCGGCAGGTCGCCGGTACCGACGCCAACATCCTCATTCTCGGCGAATCCGGCACGGGTAAGGGCGAACTGGCCCGGGCCATTCATGGCTGGAGCAAGCGCGAGAAAAAATCCTGCGTGACCATCAACTGCCCGTCGTTGACTGCGGAACTGATGGAGAGCGAGCTGTTCGGCCACAGTCGCGGTGCGTTTACCGGCGCCAGTGAGAGCACCTTGGGTCGGGTCAATCAGGCGGACGGCGGCACGCTGTTTCTCGACGAGATCGGCGATTTTCCATTGACGTTGCAACCGAAGTTGCTGCGTTTCATTCAGGACAAGGAATACGAGCGGGTAGGGGATCCGGTGACCCGCCGCGCCGATGTACGGATTCTTGCCGCGACCAACCTCAATCTTGAGGACATGGTGCGCGACGGGCGCTTCCGTGAAGACCTGCTTTATCGCCTCAATGTGATCACCCTGCATCTGCCGCCATTGCGCGAACGTGCCGAGGACATCCTGACCCTGGCCGACCGCTTCCTCGCGCGCTTCGTCAAAGAGTACGCGCGCCCGGCACGGGGCTTTAGTGACGAGGCGCGCGAAGCGCTGTTGGGTTATCGCTGGCCGGGCAACATCCGAGAGCTGCGTAACGTGGTGGAACGGGCCAGCATTATATGCCCGCAGGAACGCGTGGAAATCAGCCACCTCGGCATGGCCGAGCAACCGGCGAACAACGCACCGCGAGTCGGTGCCGCGCTGAGCCTCGATGAACTGGAAAAAGCCCACATCGGCGCGGTGCTGGCAACGGCAGGCACCCTTGATCAGGCGGCGAAAACCTTGGGCATCGACGCGTCGACCCTGTATCGCAAGCGCAAGCAGTACAACCTGTGAGCGCCCGACGATGAAACTGGCGATGAAGTTGCGCACTCGCTTGTTTCTGAGCATCTCTGCGCTGATCACGGTCGCCTTGCTCGGGCTGTTGCTCGGGCTGGTCAGCGTGATGCAGATGGCCGGTACTCAGGAAGCAACGATCCGCAGCAACTTCGTGACCCTCGACCTGGGACTCAAACTGCGCCAGACCCTCGGCGATCAACTGGTGCTGATGCTGGCCGAAAAGCCCGACCCCGTCGCGTTCGAAGCGTCAAAGCAGCATTACCTGCAATTGCTGAATGAAGGCATTTCCCAAGAGGCAGAGGGCGATGGCCGACAGTACGGGTTTACCCAGGCCAAGGCTGACTACCTGAGTTTTCTCCAGGCGTTCGAGATGTCGCGTGATCCGGGCAATGTGCTCAGTGGCAACAGCGACCTCAGGGAACGCTTCAACACCTTGCGCAACGGTTTGATTACCGAGCACAAGCACGCACTGGACAACATCAACGCAGTGCAGCATGACGCCCGGGAAAGGGCACTGCTGGTTTCCGGTCTGCTCGGGCTGGTGGGATTGGCGGTGCTGATTATCGGCTTCGTCACCGCGCACGCCATTGCCCGGCGTTTTGGCGCGCCCATCGAGGCGCTGGCCAAGGCGGCGGACAACATCGGCCAAGGCAATTTCGAAGTGACGCTGCCGATTTCCTCGGCGATGGAAATGAACCAGCTGACCAAGCGCTTCGGGCTGATGGCCGAGGCGCTGCGCGAGCATCAGGCGACTAACGTGGACGAATTGCTGGCCGGTCAGCAACGCCTGCAGGCGGTGCTCGACAGCATCGACGACGGCTTGTTGATGATCGACCGTGAAGGGCATCTGGAGCACCTCAATCCAGTGGCTCAGCGTCAGTTGGGTTGGGACAGTGACCGTCTCGGTCAAGGCCTGGGCACTGCGCTCGAGCGCCCGGAGCTCGACGCGCAACTGCAACTGGTGCTGCGCGGCGGCACCCTTGAGCGCGCCCCGGAAGATTTGAGCATTGAAGTCGATGGCGAATCGCGCTTGCTGACCTACAGTTTGACCCCGGTCAGTCACATCCAGGGGCATATTCTGGGGGCGGTGATGGTGCTGCACGATGTCACCGAGCAACGCGCCTTCGAGCGCGTGCGCAGCGAGTTCGTGCTGCGCGCCTCCCATGAACTGCGGACGCCGGTCACCGGCATGCACATGGCGTTCGGCCTGTTTCGCGAACGTGCGAAGTTCCCCCCGGAGTCACGCGAGGCGGACCTGCTCGACACGGTCAACGAAGAGATGCAGCGCTTGATGCAGTTGATCAACGACTTGCTCAACTTCTCGCGCTATCAGAACGGCTTGCAGAAACTCACCCTGGCGCCGTGCTCCATCGAAGATTTGCTGGAGCAGGCGCAGTCGCGCTTCGCCGATTGCGCTGCGGGCAAAGGCATTGCCCTGAGCGTCGAAGTGCAAGGGCCGTTACCGCGTCTGCAGGCCGATCAGGCACAGCTTGAGCGGGTGCTCGACAACCTGATCGACAACGCTCTGCGCCATACCGCCCGCGACGGCCAGATTCGCCTGCAGGCGCGGCGGCATGGCGAACGGGTGATCATCAGCGTCGAAGACAACGGCGAAGGCATTGCCTACGGTCAGCAGGGGCGGATATTCGAGCCGTTCGTGCAGGTCGGGCGCAAGAAGGGTGGCGCCGGGCTGGGTCTGGCGCTGTGCAAGGAAATCGTCCAGCTGCATGGCGGGCGGATGGGCGTCTATTCGCGGCCGGGGCAGGGCACGCAGTTCTACATGGCGCTGGCGGTCTAGGCTTCGTCGTCCAGGCGGCGCCCGGTGAGGCGCCGCCCACGGGTGATCAGTTCGATGAACTGCACCGCACTCAGGGCCTGGGCGAACAGCCAGCCCTGACCGAACTTGACCCCCTCACTGCTGAGAAACACGGCTTGCGCTTCGTGCTCGATGCCTTCGGCAATTACCTTCAACTCCAGAGCCTGCGCCATGTGAATGATGTGCGGCGCAACGCCGCTGCTGGCCGCATCATGGCCGAGCGCGTCGATGAAGGCCTTGTCGATCTTCAGGCAATCCACTGGCAGCGTCTGCAGGTAGGCGAGGCTGCAATAACCGGTACCGAAATCATCGATCAGCACCTGATGGCCGACATCGCGCAAGGCTTGCAGGTTCTCCCGCGCCACCACCACGTCGATCAGTCCGCGCTCGGTGACTTCAAAGGCTATCTGTCGCGCGGCGACCCGGTGCAGCGTCAGCAGCCTGGCCATGACCTGGCCGATGCGCGGCACCATCACGTCGCAGGCGGCGAGGTTGACCGAAATGTACAGCTGCGGATTGGCGCGCAGCACCGGTCCCAGTTGTTCCAGCAGCCGTTGCAGGACAAAGTCTGTCATCTGACGGATCTGCCCGGTGTTTTCCGCCAATGGAATGAACAGATCGGGACTGGTCAGCGTGCCGTCCGGGCGACGCCAGCGCAGCAGGGCTTCGGCGCCTACGCAATTGCGGCTATCGAGATCGAAGATCGGCTGATACAACACTTGCAGCTCGCCACGTCGAATGGCGCCCTGGAGTTCGGCGTCCAGTGACTGGCGCTGGCGCACCAGCAAAAACACAAAGAACCCGACAAACGCCCCCAGCAGCAGGCAGATCGGCACCATCCACCACCAGACGCTGGGAATATGCATGCCGCTGCGCGGGGTGATCAGCACCAACTGGTATTCCGGATTGTTGGTTGGCATGCGGTAGATCAGCCGTGACTGGGTGACTTGCAGGGGCGCGCGGCTTTTGGGTGGCCACGCTTCGGTTGGTGGCCACGTCTGCGCGGTGCCCAGTACCGGAATCGCCCGTTTGCCGTGGTCCAGCACCACCAGCAGGCTGCTGTCCGGCGGCAGGTCGACCATGTCGGTCAAATGCCCGCGTGATGTCGCCACGCGAAAATTGCCGCGCCCGAGCATCAGCGCCGCGCGGTTTTCATCCGGTTCGGTGGTAGTGTTGAGCCAGTAGCTGTAGGTCGGTCCTTTGATATCCGGTGTGCGAACCACCGACAGTCCTTCCTGACGGGGCCGATTGGAGCATATCCGCGCACCATCCATGTAGGCCGCTTCATAGACGAAGCGATAGTTGAAGGTGACTTGTTGCAGGGTTGCGATCATTTCCTCGTCGCAACTGCGCAGCGGCTGCGCTTCGAGGTCATCGAGACTTTCGCGCAGTTGTCCGAACAACTGTTCGAGCCGGGCCAGAAAGCGCTCGCCCTGGGTGTTCATTTCCTGGCTTTCGTTCTGTTCGATCTGGCGCATGGCGACGAACATTCCGCCGGCTATCAACAATGCAGCACTGAAGACAGCCGCGATCATCGCCAAAAACCACGGGCGATAAAACCAGCTACGCAGCGTCGCTCGGGTAGCAACCATCATGGAATATCCGAAGAATTACCAATGAGTTATAGCTGCTGATTACGCTTTCGCCCTGACCGTCGGGCGGGCGTCATTATTTTGTCTGATTGAGGACCTGCAACAACGCTGCTGTTTGCGCGTCCGGTGTACCGTCGAAGCGTGAAGGGCGAAAGTGCATCTGGAACGCTGCCAGGACATGGCGAGTCGCGACGTCCAGCTCGCCGGTCTGCGGGGTGTCGTAACCGACGCGCGCCAGTTGTTCCTGGAACCAGCTGATGCTTGGCAGTTCGACGTTGAACTGCACTTGCTGCCGGGCCACCGCTTGTTCATTGGGCCATACGCCCAGGCCTTCGGCGGCCAGGCGTTTCCATGGGAACAAGGGACCCGGGTCGAGTTTGCGCAGGGGCGCGATGTCGCTGTGGCCAATGATATGGCGCGGGCTGATGCCCTGGCGCTGGCTGATGTCCTTGAGCAGAACGATCAGCGATTGAATCTGCGCTTCGCTGTACGGGTACCAGAGGCGCCCGGTCGGCGTGTCCTTGAAGCCCGGATTGACGATTTCGATGCCGATCGAGCTGGAGTTTAGCCAGGTACGGCCCTGCCACTGGCTCTCGCCGGCGTGCCAGGCGCGCTGGTTTTCATCCATCAGTTTGTAGATGGTGCCGCCCTTGTCGTCGCCGATCAGATAGTGGCTGCTGACTTCGCCGTGGGTCAGCAGTTGCAGCGAGCGGGCGAGGGAAGCGGAGGTGTAGTGCACGATCACGAACTGCACGCGGCTGTCGTGATTGGCCGAAGGGTGGCTGGTGTCATAACGCGGGCCGCTGGCACAACCGGCCAGAACGAGCAGCGACGCGAGGAGGGTAAAAAATTTCATGGCAGAAGGCAGTACGCGCAAGACAATAATGCAACAGTGTAACGTACTGCCTTGCGTATCGACGCCTGACGGGCTGATTTAAACAAAATGGAACAACTTGCTCAGCCCAGTTCGACCCGGTTACGTCCGCCGTTTTTCGCTCGGTACAACGCCTGATCGGCTCTTTTAAGCACCAGATCGCTGTGTTCTCCCGGCTTGAACGACGCCAGTCCCATGGAAATGGTGATCGTCACTCGTTCACCCTTGAAGTGAAACGGGCACGCTTCGATGGCCGCCCGCAGGGTTTCCAGCAATTTGGCGCCGACGGCCGGCGTGGTGGCTGGCAGCAGCAAAACGAATTCCTCTCCGCCGAAACGAGCAATGAAATCCGCCCCACGCAGACGTTTGCGCAGCACCGTGGCGATGATTTTCAATACCTTGTCGCCCGCCAGATGGCCGTAGTTGTCGTTGATGCGCTTGAAATGATCAAGGTCGAGCATCGCCAGGCTCAAGGTGTTGCCGTGTTGTTGCCATTGCCTGATCTCGTGTTCCAGCCGTTCGCTCCAGGCAGCGCGGTTGGGCAGGCCGGTCAACGGGTCGATCAGGGCTTTCTGTCGCTGTTCTTCCAGATGTTCGCGAAAGCCCAGGGCTTCCTGCTCCATGTGCGCCACACGTTCGGCCAGGCCTTTGAGACGTGCCGCCACTTCCTGCTCGCGGGCATCGCGTTGTTGCTGATGCTGATCCATGGTACCGAGCAGGCCTTCGAGATGGTTCTCCAGCACTCGCTTCAGATCATCCAGATCAGCCGCTTCCTGCACGCTGGTTTGCAAGCCGTCGACTTGCTCGCGAATCTGCGTGTCCATCGCCCGGGCTGCCGAGCTGTTGTCGGCATGGCCCTCGCTGGCGGCCTGCAAATTGCTCTGGAATGCTTCGAGGCGTTCGTTGAGCCGCTGCAGATAGGCTTCGAATTCGTGTTGGCCGCTGTCGGTGATTGCCAGCATCAAGGTGGCAAGGTCGTCGAGAATGGGCAGGAGTTCGTACCAGTTCAGGCCATTTTTCAAGCGATCACGCATGGCCTCGGCTTGCGGGCGATGGCGCTCTGGCAAGGTTAGGTCGTCGAGCAGCCCGATCAGCGTGTCTTCGATGTGTTTGGCCACCGAGCTGTAGGAAGGCTCCGGCGAATCGGGCAGGGCGTAGAGAATGTCTTGCTCGGGCTGCTCCGGATCGATGGCAGCCAAGGCTTGGGCAATCGGGGCGGGCAGGGGCAGGCTGTCGAGGAGCAAGGGGGCCGGGGCGTCGCCCGGGTGGATCAACTCGTCAGGGTTGATCGCCGCAGTGAGGGCTGGTGGCGCAAGCGGCAGGGCCAAAGGTTCGAGGGGCGGTTTGAGTTCAGGCAGTGGTTCGGGCACCGTCTCGATGGCAATGACCGGCGGCACAAACGAAAGCACAGGCGATTCGGCCTGCGGTTGCGCTGCAGGTGCCTGTTGAGGGCCTGCCTCTGGCGGTTGCAATAGAGGCGCGGCGCTGACCGGTGCCGGAGTCGGTTCGCCTGTTGGCGTCTGTGCGGGCTCGACATCAGGTTCAGTGTTGACTGAGGGCGGCGCTGGTATTGGCGCAGGCGCTTGAGCTTGCTCCGGGCCCTGCGTCCCTGGCGTTTCTTCGGTTTCGCGATTGCCAAACAGGCGTTGCAGAAGGCCCGGGCGTTCTGGCGCGGGTGGGGTTTCCAGCTGGCTCAACGCTTTGCCCTGCAAACCGCTGAGTTCACTCAGCAGCAGCGGCATTTCCCGCGCCTGGCCGACCCGACTGTCCAGTTGCTTGGCGAATTTCTTCAGCGGCTGGGCGACTTCCCGCGGCAGCGGCAACGCTTGCAGTTGGGTAACCAGCGCGGTCAACGCGGTGCTGACCTGATCAATGCGGGTTTCGCGGCGCTGCTCGGAGTCGAGTACGGCTTTCTCCAGGCGCGGCAGCAGGGCGGCGAGACCGGCATCCATGTCGTCGGTGCGCACCACGTCGCGCATCTCTTTCATGCACTGATCAACAACCTTGTCGGTGCCTTCAGCGGCCAGCGTGCTGCGTACCAGACCGCGGCGCAGCAAGTCGAGCCGGGCGGCCCAGCGCCGTTCGAGCTTGTCCTGCTGTTCGATACTTTTGAGGTACTTCTCTTTCCAGCGCTGGGCGTCGTCGCTCATTCAGGGGTTCCGCGAGGGGCAGGACTCAACGCGGGCAATGCATCGGCCGTGAGCGAACCCGGCAGACGAATCTCTACCGCGACCGGCAGGTGATCGGAAATGGGTTGGGCCAGCACTTCGACCTTTTCCAGGGTCAGGGTCGGGCTGAGCAAAATATGATCCAGGCAACGCTGCGGCCGCCAGCTGGGAAACGTGGCTTGCATCTGCGGGGCCAGCAGGCCGAGATCGCGTAACGGTGACTGTTGTAGCAGATCGCTGGCGTGGGTGTTCATGTCGCCCATCAATACCTGGTGCTTGTAGCCACCGATCAGGTCCCGAATGTAGGCCAGTTGCAGGCTGCGCACCCGGGCGCCGAGGGCCAGGTGCATCATCACCACCACCAGCGCTTCCGGGCCTTCGCCAAAGCGCAGCAGGATTGCGCCGCGACCTTTCGGGCCCGGCAGCGGATGGTCTTCGATCGCCCACGGTTTCAGTCGACTGAGCACGCCATTGCTGTGCTGGGCCAGCCGGCCGAGGTTGCGATTGAGTTGTTGATACCAGTAAGGGAAGGCGCCGAGGTGGGCCAGGTGTTCGACCTGATTGACGTAGCCTGAGCGCAGGCTGCCGCCATCGGCTTCCTGCAGGGCGACCAGGTCGAAGTCGCCAAGCAGGTCGCCGATCTTCTGCAGATTGCCTGAGCGCCCGGTGTGCGGCAGCAGGTGCTGCCAGCTGCGGGTCAGGTAATGCCGATAGCGTTCGGTGCTGATGCCGACCTGGATGTTGAAGCTGAGCAAGCGCAGACGATGGTCTGCGGGCAGGCCCGTGGACTCCAGGTGATGCTCGTTGACCTGCGGATCATGCAGGCCAACGATGCGTTCGGTGCCCCAGCGGCGCATGGCAATGACCGCGCTTAGTTGGCAGCTGCCTTGTTGGCCGCTCGCTCTTTGGCGACCAGTTGATCAGCCAGCTTCAAGGCTTCTTCGGCACCACCGGCAGAGCCGATGTCGAAGCGGTATTTGCCGTTGACGATCATGGTTGGCACGCCAGTGATTTCATATTTCTTGGCCAGCTCACGCGCCTTGACGATCTGCCCCTTGATCGCGAACGAGTCAAAGGTGGCGAGGAACTTGTCCTTGTCCACGCCTTGTGTGGCGAGGAAGTCAGCCATGTCGTTCTTGTCGGTCAGCTTCTTGTGTTGTTTCTGAATTGCTTCGAAAACCGCAGCGTGAACCTTGTGCTCGACGCCCATTGCTTCCAGGGTCAGGAACATTTGACCGTGAGCATCCCACGGGCCGCCGAACATGGCAGGAATGCGTACGAAGTTGACGTCGGACGGCAGTTTTTCAACCCAGGGATTGATCACCGGCTCGAACGCGTAGCAATGCGGGCAGCCGTACCAGAACAGCTCCACGACTTCGATCTTGCCAGGCTCTGCCACTGGCACCGGGTTGGCCAGTTCGACATAAGGGGCAGCGGGTGCTTCGGCGGCCTGGGCGGTCACGCCGAACAGGCTGGCAGCGACGAGAGCGGCGCTGATGATCAGATTACGCATGCTTTACTCCTGGACAATTTTGGTCGCCTCGCGCGACCTGTTTTCAGACAGATCCTGGCGGGCATGAGTTCTGTAGTGTAACGGCAGCGGCCACAAAAAAGGGCGGCCAAAGCCACCCTTTTTATACTTGCTGCGACGGATTAATCGAGCGTTAACGTTGCAGGAGATGTCCATCACCGGTAACGCTCGATGCAGGGCGGTTAGTGCAGGCCCTGAATGTAGCTGGCGACCGCAGCAATGTCTTCGTCGCTGAGTTTGCGTGCGATGGTGCGCATCGGCATGGAATCGCCGTCGTTGGCGCGACCGCCTTCTTCCTTGCGGAAGTCGGTCAGCTGTTTGGCGATGTATTGAGCGTGTTGGCCTCCCAGGTGCGGGAAGCCGGCGGCGGCATTGCCGGCACCGTTCGGCGAGTGGCAGCCGGTGCAGGCTGGCAGGCCTTTGTCCAGGTTGCCGCCACGGAACAGGGCTTCACCACGGGCGACGATTTTTGGATCGGCGGCGCCGACGCTGCCCTTCTGACTGGCAAAGTAAGCGGCAATATCGGCCAGGTCCTGATCGCTCAGGTTGGTCAGCAGGCCGGTCATTTCCAGAACCTGGCGTTTGCCCGACTTGATGTCATGCAACTGCTTGTCGAGGTAACGTTCACCTTGACCGGCCAGTTTCGGGAAGTTGGGTGCCATGCTGTTCCCGTCCGGGCCATGGCAGGCTCCGCACACGGCAGCTTTTGCCTGGCCGGCTGCTGCATCACCTGCAGCATGGGCGATGCCGGAGATTCCCACGGTCAACAGCAGACTCACGATCAATTTGTTCATCAGCTAATCCAACTACGGCTAAGGGTTAAGAGTTATGGACCGGGTTTACTCTCGCTCATCCAAAGGATGATGGCCTGGTAATCCTCGGCACTGCAGTCCATGCACAAACCACGCGGCGGCATCGCCTTGAAACCCTGGGTCACGTGTTGCACCAGCGTCTCCATACCTTTCGCCAACCTCGGCGTCCAAGCTGCCTGATCGCCTCTTTCGGGCGCCATGGGTAGTTGGCCGGAATGACAGGCACCACAAACACGGTTGTACACGGCTTCCGGTTCCTGTGTAGCCTGTGCGCCGCAAAGCGGTATCAGGACTCCGGCAGCCAGCAGCCATTTCGTCATAAAACGACCTTTTCAGGGTTGAGAGCGTTCTGCGTTCTGATGCGCAATCAAGGTCTTTGGCTCTCGTGAACTTCATCCTTCGCTGGGACAAAGCACACACAAAATCTGCGGCATTATATACTGGCGTCACTGAAACGGAAGCGACACCGCGTTCCGCGCCCAATCCCGGCGCCGCCCACATCGGAAATCCCATGCAACTCAAGAATCCCATCCTCGGCCTGTGCCAACAGTCCACGTTCATGCTCAGTGCCGCCAAAGTCGATCAATGCCCTGACGACGAAGGCTTCGAAGTGGCGTTCGCCGGTCGTTCCAACGCCGGTAAATCCAGCGCGCTGAACACCCTGACTCACGCCAGCCTGGCGCGCACCTCGAAAACTCCGGGTCGCACACAGCTGTTGAACTTCTTCAAGCTAGACGATGAACGGCGTCTGGTCGACCTGCCGGGCTACGGTTATGCAAAAGTACCGATCCCGCTCAAGCAACACTGGCAGCGTCACCTCGAGGCGTACCTCGGTGGCCGCGAGAGTTTGAAGGGTTTGATTCTGATGATGGACATCCGTCATCCAATGACCGACTTCGACCTGTTGATGCTCGACTGGGCCGTCGCCGCCGGCATGCCGATGCACATTCTGCTGACCAAGGCCGACAAACTGACCTACGGTGCCGCCAAGAACACGCTGCTCAAGGTGCAGTCGGAAATCCGCAAGGGCTGGGGGGATCGGGTGACGATCCAGCTGTTTTCCGCGCCCAAACGCATGGGCCTGGAAGAGGCCTACACTGTGTTGGCAGGCTGGATGGAACTGGCGGACAAAGGTGCGGAAGCCGCGGCTGAATAATCAGGATATGGAAAATTGGTTGTAGTGCGGTCAGGCAAGGCAAAAGCGTTACTAAAAAGCGGAGTTTAGGGAACCTGAATGAGCATTTTTAGTAACGCTTTTAACGCAGCATGACCGCGCTACAGCCGATTTTTGGGTAAAAAAAGCCCCGGACTTCATATGGGGAGGGAGAAGTTCCGGGGTTTAAGTTCCGAACCGCTAGGGCGGGGTTCAGATATCTGCCAACACTTAACACAACATAGGAGCATCGAAGGGCTTCACCAGCCATTCAGTATCTCTGAGTAGTGAGTTGTCAGATTAGTTCAGATTTTTTTCAAAAAGCTTTGGAATAAGCCCAAGCGCGATTCGAAATAAGGCCATTCCGGGCATTTGCCGCGACAGTGTGTCGCGGCAAATGCCCGGTCCAGACGCCTTAGTGCGCCTCATCCCAGTTGTTGCCGACGCCGACTTCCACCAGCAACGGTACGTCCAGTTTCGCCGCTTCGCTCATATGCAGGCGGATTTCCTGACTCACCTGCTCAACCAGATCCTCGCGAACCTCCAGCACCAGTTCGTCGTGCACCTGCAGGATGACCTTGGCGTCCAGCCCGGACGCTGTCAGCCAGTTATCCACCGCCACCATGGCTTTCTTGATGATGTCGGCCGCGGTGCCTTGCATCGGCGCATTGATCGCCGTGCGTTCGGCGGCGGCGCGTTCCTGCGGCTTGTTCGAGTTGATTTCCGGCAGGTACAGGCGCCGACCGAAGAAGGTCTCGACGTAACCCTGATCCGCAGCCTGCTTACGGGTGCGCTCCATGTATTCGCGCACACCCGGGTAGCGGGCGAAGTAGGTGTCGATGTAGGCCTTGGCGGTCTTGGTGTCGACGCCGATGTCCTTGCCGAGCTTCTGCGCGCCCATGCCATAGATCAGGCCGAAGTTGATCGCCTTGGCGCCACGGCGCTGGTCGGAGGTCACTTCGTTGAGCTCGACCTTGAATACTTCGGCAGCGGTGGCGGTGTGCACGTCCAGATTGTTGCGGAAGGCGTTCATCAAGCCTTCGTCCTTGGACAAGTGGGCCATGATCCGCAGTTCGATTTGCGAATAGTCCGCCGCCAGCAACTTGTAGCCTTTCGGCGCGACGAACGCCTGACGAATGCGGCGGCCTTCAGCGGTGCGCACCGGAATGTTCTGCAGGTTCGGATCGCTGGAAGACAAGCGTCCGGTGGACGCCACAGCCTGATGGTACGACGTGTGGATACGTCCGGTGCGCGGGTTGATCTGCTCCGGCAGGCGGTCGGTATAGGTGCTTTTCAGCTTGCTCATGGAGCGATGCTCCATCAGCACTTTCGGCAGTCGATGATCGTCTTCGGCGAGTTTCGCCAGCACTTCCTCGGCGGTCGATGGTTGGCCCTTGGCGGTTTTCTTCAGCACCGGCAGGCCAAGTTTTTCGTAGAGGATCACGCCCAACTGCTTCGGCGAGCCGAGGTTGAACTCTTCGCCAGCGATCTCGAACGCTTCGCGCTCCAGAGCGACCATCTTGTTGCCCAGCTCGATGCTCTGGATGCCGAGCAGCTCGGCGTCGACGAACGCGCCCTGACGCTCGATGCGCGCCAACACCGGTACCAGCGGGATTTCGATGTCGGTCAGGACGCTGGCCAGGCTCGGGATCGCGCTGAGTTTTTCAAACAGAGTCTGGTGCAGACGCAGGGTGATGTCGGCGTCTTCGGCGGCATACGGGCCGGCCTGCTCCAGAGCGATCTGGTCGAAGGTCAGCTGTTTGGCGCCTTTGCCGGCGATGTCCTGAAAACTCACAGTGGTGTGATCCAGGTACTTCTGCGCAAGACTGTCCATGTCGTGGCGGGTGGCGGTGGAGTTGAGTACGTAGGACTCAAGCATGGTGTCGAAGGCAATCCCGCGCACATTGATGCCTTGGCTCTGATCGCCGCCAATGGCGCAGTTGGCCAGAATGTTCATGTCGAACTTGGCGTGCTGGCCGACCTTGAGTTTGTTCGGGTCTTCCAGGATTGGCTTCAGCGCGCGCAGCACAGTGTCGCGATCCAGTTGCTCGGGCACGCCGATGTAGGAGTGGGTCAGCGGGATATAGGCCGCTTCGTTGGCCTGCACCGCGAACGACAGACCGACCAATTGCGCCTGTTGCGCGTCGATGCCTGTGGTTTCGGTGTCGAAGGCGAACAGCTTGGCGTTGTTCAGTTTTTCCAGCCAGACATCGAAACGCGCCTGATCGAGGATGGTTTCGTAAGCGGCTTCGGCAGGGGCGGCGGGCACTTCGGCTGGCGGCGCGCTAAACAGATCGCCCGCCGGCGCAGGCTCGGCGGCTGCGCTCAGCTCCTGGCGCTTGGCGTCGCGATCAAGGTCATTCAGCCAGCTCTTGAATTCCAGCAGGGTGTACAACTCGTAGAGCTTGGCCGGGTCTTCCGGGCCCATTTGCAGGTCATCGAGGCCAATGTCCAGCGGCACGTCGACCTTGATCGTTGCCAGTTGATAGGAGAGGAAGGCCATCTCCTTGTGCTCTTCAAGCTTGGCCGGCAGAGTCTTGGCCCCGCGAATCGGCAGGGTCGGGACGATGTCGAGGTTTGCATAAAGCTCGGTGAGGCCGCCGTTAACGCCGACCAGCAGGCCGGACGCGGTCTTCGGGCCGATGCCGGGAACGCCTGGGATGTTGTCGGAAGAATCGCCCATCAGTGCCAGATAATCGATGATCTGCTCCGGAGCGACGCCGAATTTCTCCTTTACGCCCTCAACGTCCATCGAGCTACCGGACATGGTGTTGACCAAGGTAATGTGGCCGTCGACCAATTGCGCCATGTCCTTGTCGCCGGTGGAAATGATCACCGGGCGAGCGGCTGCCGCGCTGCTGCGGGCGAGGGTGCCGATCACGTCGTCAGCCTCGACGCCCTCCACGCACAACAGCGGGAAGCCGAGAGCAATCACGCTCTGGTGCAGCGGCTCGATCTGCACGCGCATGTCGTCGGGCATGCTGGGGCGATTGGCCTTGTATTCGGCGTACATCTCATCGCGAAACGTCCCGCCCTTGGCATCGAAAACCACGGCGAACGGGCTGTCCGGATACTGCTTGCGCAGACTCTTGAGCATGTTCAGCACACCTTTGACCGCACCGGTCGGCAGGCCTTTGGAGGTGGTCAGCGGTGGCAGTGCATGGAAAGCGCGGTACAGGTAAGACGAACCGTCCACCAGGACGAGGGGGGCTTGGCTCATGAGCAGAATCAACCTTTTCGGCGGGCCCGGCGCTAGAATAGCGGGACCGTTGACGACAAAGGGACAAGGTTATCATGCGTACGTTAAATCGCTTGCTGCTGGTCGGTTTGATTGCTGTCTCACCATTGGCCGCGATGGCGGCGGATGATGCGCCGTCGAAGGAGCCGGAAGTTACCATTAACACGCACACCGAGGGCGACAAGGTCATTCAGGAATACAGCCGCAGTGGCTTCGTGTATGCGATCAAGGTCACGCCGAAGGGCGGCAAACCGTATTTCCTGGTGCGCGCCGATGGTTCGGACGTGAACTACATCCGTTCCGACCAGCCGGATATGCTGATTCCGTCGTGGGAAATCTTTACCTGGAAGTAAGATTCCTGACTTTTTAATCGGCGCCGCTTGATCGCGGCGCCCGAACTGAGCAGTTTTTAACCATGTCTGTGTTCACCCCCCTGGCTCGGCCAGAGCTGGAAACCTTTCTTGCCCCTTACGGGCTTGGCCGTCTGCTTGATTTCCAGGGGATCGCCGCCGGCAGCGAAAACACCAACTTCTTTATCAGCCTGGAGCAGGGCGAATTCGTCCTGACCCTGGTCGAACGTGGCCCGGTGCAGGAAATGCCGTTCTTCATCGACCTGCTCGACGTACTGCACGAGGCCGATCTGCCGGTGCCCTATGCGCTGCGCACCACCGACGGCGTGGCCCTGCGTGAGCTCAAGGGTAAACCGGCCTTACTCCAGCCGCGGTTGTCCGGCAAGCACATCAAAGTCGCCAACGCCCAGCATTGCGCGCAGGTCGGTGAGTTGCAGGCGCATCTGCACCTGGCGACCCAGGGCGAGCGCATGATCAAGCGCAAGACCGATCGTGGCCTGGACTGGATGCTGGACGAGGGCAACGAGTTTCTCTCGCACTTGAGCGACGAGCCGCGTGCGCTGCTGCACAAGGCGCTGGATGAAATCACCCTGCAGAAAGACAAAATTCTTGCGTTGCCACGGGCGAACATTCATGCCGATCTGTTCCGCGACAATGCGATGTTCGAAGGCACGCACCTGACCGGGTTGATCGATTTTTACAACGCCTGCTCGGGGCCGATGCTCTACGACGTGGCGATCGCCTTGAATGACTGGTGTTCGGACGAGGATGGCCTGATTGATGGTCCGCGTGCCCGCGCATTCCTTGGCGCCTATGCGGCGCTGCGTCCGTTCACTGCCGCTGAAGCTGAACTCTGGCCGACCATGCTGCGCGTGGCCTGTGTGCGGTTCTGGCTGTCACGGTTGATCGCCGCCGAGCAGTTTGCCGGGCAGGACGTGCTGATTCATGATCCGCGGGAGTTCGAGCAGCGACTGGCGCAGCGGCAGCAGGTTCATACGCCGTTGCCTTTCGCCCTTTAAAATCAAAAGATCGCAGCCTTCGGCAGCTCCTACACAGTAAACCCTGTAGGAGCTGCCGAAGGCTGCGATCTTTTGCTTTGGGGTTACAACGATTCCAGGCAGCCGGCCAAATCGTTGCCCAACTTCTCCAGCACCTGCTCATACCCCTGAGCGGTCGCCGGCGTATAGCCGCCCAGCGCATCCAGCTCCGCCAGCTTCACCGGCAGGCCCGCCACGAGGGTTTCCGCCAGGCGTGGACGCAGTGGCGGTTCGCTGAACACACAGGTCTTGCCCACTTCCTGCAGGCGTTTGCGCATCGCGGCGACATGTTGCGCGCCCGGTTGTACTTCGGCGGCCACGCTGAACACGCCAGTGTGTTTCAGGCCGTAAGCATCCTCGAAATAGTCGAAGGCTTCGTGGAATACGAAATACGGCTTGCGTTCAACGCTGGCCAGACGCTGCTTCAGCCGCGCGTCCAACGCATCGAGACGCTCATCGAAGGCCTTGGCGTTGCGCTGATAGCGTTCGGCGTTGGCCGGATCGGCAGCGCTGAGGTCGGCAGCCATTTTCCCGGCAATGACTCGGGCGTTGACCGGCGATAGCCACAAATGCGCGTCCAGCGTACCCGGACGATGATCGTGATCATGCTCGTCGGCGTCTTCGGCGTGGGAGTGGCTGTCTTCGGCGAAGCGGCGCAGTTTCATACCCGGCAGATCCTGCACGGCCACGCTTGGCAGCGTTCGACCGTTGAGCACACGCGGCAGGAAACCTTCCATATCCGGGCCGATCCAGTACAGCAGGTCCACCGATTGCACCTTGCGCACGTCGGACGGGCGTAGTGCGTAGTTATGCGGCGAGGCACCCGGTGGCAGCAGCACTTCCGGGATGGCCACACCGTCCTGGACCGCTGCAGCGATCAACTGCAACGGTTTGATGCTGGTGAGAACCTTGACCTCGGCCTGAGCCGAACCGATCAGCAGAAAACTGGCGACAAAAGCCACAAAAACAGAAAAAAGTCGGGACACGATGACCACTCAAGGAGGCGAGAACGGGTAACATAATAACGTCTCTATCAAAACTCGTCGCCGCCCATGCCTATTACACCGATTGCCAGCCGTCCCCACGACCACTCTCATTGCGTGCACAGCGCACTGACCGAGGCCGATACCTTGTGCGCCCAGAAAGGCCTGCGCCTGACTGCGCTGCGCCGGCGGGTGCTGGAACTGGTGTGGCAGAGCCACAAGCCACTGGGCGCTTATGACATTCTCGCGGTACTGAGCGAGCAGGACGGCCGTCGCGCCGCGCCGCCAACCGTTTACCGCGCGCTGGATTTCCTGCTGGAAAACGGTTTGGTGCACCGCATCTCTTCACTCAACGCCTTCGTTGGCTGTGTGCATCCGGAGCATGCGCATCAGGGCCAGTTCCTGATCTGCCGCGAGTGCCACGCCGCAATCGAGCTGGAACAGAAAGCCATCAGCGACGCGATTATCCACAGCGCCAAAGACGTCGGGTTCATTGTCGAAGCGCAGACCGTCGAAGTGGTCGGCCTGTGCGCCGGTTGCCAGGGGGCTTGATGAGCAACCCGTTGATCCGTCTTCAGCACGTTGCTGTCACGTTTGCCGGGCAGACCGTGCTCGACAACATTGAGCTGAGCGTCGAGCCGGGGCAGATCGTCACCCTGATCGGCCCCAACGGCGCCGGCAAGACCACCCTCGTGCGCGCCGTACTCGGGCTGCTGAAGCCGGACAGCGGCAGCGTCTGGCGCAAGCCGAAACTGCGCGTTGGCTACATGCCGCAAAAGCTGCACGTCGACCCGACCTTGCCGCTGTCGGTGCTGCGCTTTCTGCGCCTGGTGCCCGGTGTAGACCGCCCGCGCGCGTTGGCGGCGCTGAAAGAAGTCGGCGCCGAACACGTCATCGACAGCCCGGTGCAAAGTGTTTCCGGCGGTGAAATGCAGCGCGTGCTGCTGGCCCGGGCGCTGCTGCGCGAGCCGGAGCTGTTGGTGCTGGATGAGCCGGTGCAGGGCGTCGATGTCGCCGGACAGGCCGAGCTGTACAGCCTGATCACCCGCCTGCGCGACCGTCACGGTTGCGGCGTGCTGATGGTGTCCCACGATCTGCATCTGGTGATGAGCACCACTGATCAGGTGGTGTGTCTGAATCGCCACGTCTGCTGCTCCGGGCACCCCGAGCAGGTCAGCGGCGATCCGGCGTTCGTCGAGCTGTTCGGCAAAAATGCGCCGAGCCTGGCGATCTATCACCACCATCACGACCACGCCCATGACCTGCACGGTTCGGTGGTCAAGGCGCCCGGTGCGGGCCACACCCACGTTCACGGAGACCACTGCAAGCATGGCTGATTTTCTGTTGTATGCCCTGCTTGCAGGTCTGGCACTGGCGGTGGTCGCCGGGCCACTTGGTTCGTTTGTGGTCTGGCGGCGCATGGCCTACTTCGGCGACACCCTGTCCCACGCCGCGTTGCTCGGCGTGGCGCTGGGCTTTCTGCTGGATGTCAGCCCGACGGTCGCGGTGACCGTCGGCTGCCTGCTGCTGGCAGTGTTGCTGGTGACCTTGCAGCAGCGTCAACCGCTGGCCTCCGACACGCTGTTGGGGATTCTTGCACCGAGCACGCTCTCTCTTGGCCTGGTGGTACTAAGCTTCATGCATGAAGTGCGGATCGACCTGATGGCCTATCTGTTCGGCGACCTGCTGGCGATCAGTCCGACCGACCTGGCGTGGATCCTCGGCGGCAGCGCGGCAGTGCTGGTGTTGTTGGTGACGCTGTGGCGACCGCTGCTGGCGATCACCGTGCATGAAGAATTGGCCAAGGTCGAAGGTCTGCCGGTAGCGGGCCTGCGCATGGCGCTGATGCTGTTGATTGCGGTGGTGATCGCGGTGGCGATGAAAATCGTCGGTGTGTTGCTGATCACTTCGCTGCTGATCATCCCGGCGGCTGCGGCACAGCGTCACGCCCGCTCGCCGGAGCAGATGGCGCTGGGCGCGAGCCTGCTGGGCATGCTCGCCGTGTGTGGCGGGCTGGCGCTGTCATGGTTCAAGGACACCCCGGCGGGGCCGTCCATCGTTGTGACGGCGGCCGCACTGTTTCTGCTGAGTTTTGTTCTGCCCCGTCGAGGGGTGTAGACTTGCTCGCTTTTTGCGCAATTAGAGAGTCGCAGGAATGAAGCCGTTCGCCTCCCGTTATCTGCTCCTTGTCGCATTTTCCGTGCTGCTGGGCGCCTGCCAAAGCACGCCGCCGGTGGCCGAAGCCCCCGACGCGCGGGCCACGGCCATCGCACAGCTGGAGCAAAGCCTGGCCAGCAGCGAACTGGCCACCGCCGAAGACCAATTGGCCGCCTTGCAGGCACAGAACCCCAACGATCAGTCCCTTGAGCAATACCAGCGCCAGCTGGCCGAAGCCTACTTGCGCCGCAGCCAGATCGTATTGCAGAAAGGTGATGTGAATGCGGCAGCCACCGCGCTGAGCCGCGCCCGTGCCCTGATGCCCAAAGCCCCGGCGCTGACCGGTGGCGTCAATGGCGCCATCACCGAAGCCCGCAAAGCCGAGCTGGAAAAAGCCGAAGCGGCGCTGCTGGCGGCCGAGGCCAAACCGAAAGCCAAGGTCATTGATCCGACTGCCGAAAGCACCACGGTGGCGTTGAACATCAACGACAGCCGCAAACTTCGCCGGCAACTGGATGCGATCGCCGCCGATGTGGTGAATTACGAGTGTGCTGTGAGCATTCAGGCGCCGCGGACTCAGGATTATCCTTGGCTGGCGACGTTGCTGAAAAAACGTGTGAAGAAATTGAATCCGGATTTCGAGCTGAAGATTGAAAAGCAGATCCTGCGCACCGTGCCGGCGCAGATGGTCTTGATTCCAGCCAAACCCTAAAAGATCGCAGCCTCCGGCAGCTCCTACAGGTGCAAGTAAACCCTGTAGGAGCTGCCGAAGGCTGCGATCTTTTGCTTTAGGCTGGAATGGCCTTGGCCTTAGGCTCCCGCGCCCAGACCCGGTGTTGCCCGATCGCCGCAAAGAACGGCTTGGTCAATCCCGGCACATCCTTGCCCTGCAGCAACCCGTCATCCGCCTCCAGCTTCAGCAGATCCTGCAACTGTTTGGCATCGCCGTGCAGCGCAATCGCCTTCAGGTGCTTGTACGCCTCCAGCAGGTAATGCAACGCCACGCCGTCACCGCTCAACGCCTTGATCGACGCCGCGCCACCCGGCACGAACACCGCATCGAAGATCACTGAAGGCATGCCTTCCATGGAGGCGTCCACTGCCAGGGCTTTGCCGTCGGCAGTCTTCACCGGTGCCGAAGTCGGGCCGAGCAGCTTGGCGTGTGCGCCTTCAGCCGCCAAAGCCTTTTTCATCGCATCGATCGCCGCACCATCGACGCCGTTAGCGGCAAGAATCGCCACTTTGCGAGTTTTGATGTCCTCTGGCAGCAGATTCGCTTGGCTCAGCGCCGGCGAATGATCGAACGAAGTCTTGCGCACCTCGACCGTGCCTTTGCTCGGCGCCGGTAACCCGAGGTTGGCCGCCACGCGCTTGGCCAATTCCAGGTCAATGTTGGCGAGAATCTCGTTCACCTGCCGTGCACGGATGAACTCACGTTCGACCTTGCCCAGCTCGAAGCTGTAGGCGGCGATGATGTGTTCCTTCTCGTGCTCGCTCATGCTGTTGAAGAACAGCCGCGCTTGCGAGAAGTGATCGCTGAACGACTCGCTGCGCTGGCGGATCTTGTTCGCATCGATGCGTTCCGGATAACTCTCGAAGCCGCCGTCTTTAGCCGCCGGTGGGGTTTCCTTCGGCCAGCCGCCATCAATCGAGTTCGGCTCGTAGGAAGCGCGACCCTTGTCGATCACCGTGCGGTGCTGCGCGTCGCGCTGGCCGTTGTGGAATGGTGCTACTGGGCGGTTGATCGGCAGCTCATGAAAGTTCGGCCCACCGAGTCGGCTTATTTGCGTGTCGGTGTAGGAAAACAGCCGACCTTGCAGCAATGGATCGTTGGAGAAGTCGATTCCCGGCACGATGTGGCCGGGGCAAAACGCGACCTGCTCGGTCTCGGCGAAGAAGTTGTCCGGGTTGCGGTTCAGGGTCATCTTGCCCAGCGGGGTGATCGGCACGATTTCTTCGGGGATCAGCTTGGTCGGGTCGAGGATGTCGAAATCGAAGTCGTGTTCGTTTTCCTCCTCGATGATCTGTACGCCCAGCTCCCATTCCGGGTAGTCGCCCATCTCGATGGCTTCCCAGAGATCGCGACGGTGGTAGTCGGTGTCTTTACCGGCGAGCTTCTGCGCCTCGTCCCACACCAGCGAGCAGGTGCCGGCGGTCGGGCGCCAGTGGAATTTGACGAAGCGCGATTTGCCCTCGGCATTGATCAGGCGGAAGGTGTGCACGCCAAAGCCCTGCATGCTGCGCAGGCTTTTCGGAATCGCCCGGTCGGACATGGCCCAGATCACCATGTGCGCCGATTCCGGCACCAGCGAGACAAAGTCCCAGAACGTGTCGTGGGCCGAGCCGCCGGTCGGGATCTCATTGTGCGGCTCGGGTTTCACCGCGTGGACGAAGTCGGGAAACTTGATCGCGTCCTGAATGAAGAACACCGGCATGTTGTTGCCGACCAGGTCGAAGTTGCCTTCGTCGGTGAAGAATTTCACCGCGAAACCGCGCACGTCACGCACGGTATCGCCGGAACCACGCGGCCCCTGCACCGTGGAAAAGCGCACGAACACCGGAGTCTTTTTCCCCGGGTCCTGCAGGAAACCGGCCTTGGTCAGCGCCGAATGGTTCTCGTAGGCCTGAAAGAAACCGTGAGCGCCCGTACCGCGGGCATGGACGATGCGCTCCGGAATGCGTTCGTGGTCAAAGTGCGTGATTTTCTCACGCATGATGAAGTCTTCCAGCAACGACGGCCCGCGCGGTCCGGCCTTGAGGGTATTCTGGTTATCGGCGACCTTCACCCCCTGATTGGTGCGCAGGGCCTGGCCGGTAGCGTCGGAGCGAAACTTCTCCAGGATGTCGAGTTTGGCGTTGGTGTTGGCGCGATCCTTGGTATCGGTTCCGGCCAGCTGGCTTTTGTCGGTGGTAGGTTTCTTGCTGCTCATCAGACGTAAACTCCTCGGTTGACCCCGTTTCCACGGGGACTCTTGAGCGTTTCCGGGCACGGTTACCCAGGGTTTCAAGTCGCTGAACTAGTGACCAATGAGCAGGAACGAGCGTTCCTTTTTTATGACCTTTGATCTTGTTATTGCCAAATCGAAGGTTAATTGCGAAATAAATGCTAAGAACCTCTATACGGACAGGCTAAAATGCGCGCCCGGCTAACCGCTGATCCTTTTCTAACGCGCCCCACAAGGTTCGCTACGTGATCGAGTTTCAAAACGTCCACAAAACTTACCGCGTCGCCGGTAAGGACATCCCCGCCCTGCACCCGACCAGTCTTTCGATTGAAAACGGTCAGGTCTTCGGCCTGATTGGCCATTCCGGTGCGGGAAAAAGTACCCTGCTGCGCCTGATCAATCGCCTGGAAGACTCCAGCGGCGGCAAGATCATCGTCGACGGCGAAGAAGTCACCGCGCTGGACGCCAACGGCCTGCGCCGTTTCCGCCAGCAAGTCGGGATGATCTTCCAGCACTTCAACCTGCTCGCTTCCAAGACCGTGGCTGACAACGTCGCGCTGCCGCTGACCCTGGCCGGCGAACTGTCGAGCAGCGAGATCAATCAGCGCGTCGCCGAATTGCTGGCGCGGGTCGGTCTGTCTGATCACGCCAAAAAATATCCGGCGCAGCTGTCCGGCGGCCAGAAACAGCGCGTCGGCATCGCCCGCGCCCTGGCGACCAAGCCGAAGATTCTGCTGTGCGACGAGGCCACCAGCGCCCTCGACCCGCAGACCACCGCCTCGGTTCTGCAATTGTTGGCCGAGATCAACCGTGAGCTGAAATTGACCATCGTCCTGATCACCCACGAGATGGACGTGATCCGTCGCGTCTGCGATCAGGTCGCGGTGATGGACGCCGGGGTGATCGTCGAGCAAGGTTCGGTGGCCGATGTGTTCCTGCATCCGCAGCACCCGACCACCAAGCGTTTCGTGCAGGAAAGCGAGCAGATCGACGAAAGCGAACAGCGCGATGACTTCGCTCACGTGCCGGGCCGCATCGTGCGTCTGACCTTCCAGGGCGAAGCGACCTACGCGCCGTTGCTCGGTACCGTTGCCCGGGAAACCGGGGTCGACTACAGCATCCTTGCCGGTCGTATCGACCGCATCAAAGACATTCCGTACGGGCAGTTGACCCTCGCCGTCACCGGTGGCGACATGGAGGCGGCCTTTGCCCGCTTCACCGCCGCTGACGTTCATATGGAGGTGCTGCGTTAATGGAAATGCTCAAGGCTTTTTTCGAAAACATCGATTGGCTGGAAATCTGGCTGGCCACGGGCGACACCCTGCTGATGCTCGGTGGTTCGCTGCTGTTCACCGTATTGCTCGGCCTGCCGCTGGGCGTGCTGCTGTTCCTCTGCAGCCCGCGGCAGTTGCTGGAAAACCGTGGCTTCTACGCCTTCATGTCGTTGGCGGTGAACATCCTGCGTTCGCTGCCGTTCATCATTCTGCTGATCGTGATGATTCCGTTCACTGTGCTGATCACTGGTACCTCGCTGGGCGTGGCCGGTGCGATTCCGCCGCTGGTGGTGGGTGCGACGCCGTTCTTCGCGCGTCTGGTGGAAACCGCGCTGCGTGAAGTCGATCGCGGCATCATCGAAGCTACTCAATCGATGGGTGCGACCACCCGGCAGATCATCATGAACGCCTTGCTGCCTGAGGCCCGTCCAGGCATCTTCGCCGCGATTACGGTGACCGCGATTACTCTGGTGTCCTACACGGCAATGGCCGGTGTGGTCGGCGCCGGTGGTCTGGGTGACCTGGCGATCCGTTTCGGCTACCAGCGTTTCCAGACTGACGTGATGATCGTCACCGTGGTGTTGCTGCTGATTCTGGTACAAGTGCTGCAAATGGTGGGCGACCGTCTGGTCGTGCATTTCTCGCGCAAATAACCGGTTTTTGTAATCAAGAGATGAGCCGGCCATTCGCTGGCAGGCGCCACACGGGCGCTTTGAAAAGGAGTTAGCTGAATGAAAAAACTGATCGCTGCTTTCGCTGCCGTAGCCGCTTTTTCGGCCCACGCTGAAACCCTGACCGTTGCCGCCACCCCGGTGCCGCACGCGGAAATCCTCGAATTCGTGAAGCCGGCCCTGGCCAAGGAAGGCGTGGATCTGAAGGTCAAGGTCTTCACCGACTACATTCAGCCGAACGTACAGGTGGCCGAGAAGCGCCTGGACGCCAACTTTTTCCAGCACCAGCCGTACCTCGATGAGTTCAACAAGGCCAAGGGCACCAGCCTGGTGGCGGTGACCGGCGTGCATCTGGAGCCGCTGGGCGCGTACTCGAACAAGATCAAGGATCTGAAGGATCTGCCAAGCGGTGCCAACGTGGTGATTCCGAACGACGCCACCAACGGCGGCCGCGCGCTGTTGCTGCTGGCCAAGGCCGGCCTGATCACCCTGAAGGATCCGACCAACATCCTGTCGACCCTGAAAGACATCGCGCAGAACCCGAAAGACCTGAAAATCCGTGAACTGGAAGCCGCGACCATCCCGCGCGTGCTGACCCAGGTCGATCTGGCGCTGATCAACACCAACTACGCGTTGGAAGCCAAGCTCGATCCGTCCAAGGATGCGCTGGTGATCGAAGGCAACGACTCGCCGTACGTGAACATCCTGGTGTCCCGTGCGGACAACAAGGACAGCGACGCGATGCAGAAACTGGCGGCTGCGCTGCACAGCCCGGAAGTGAAGAAATTCATCACCGAGAAGTACAAAGGCGCGGTATTGCCGGCGTTCTGATACAGGACCGGACAGGCGCAATAAAAAGGCGATCCCTCGGGATCGCCTTTTTTATGGGGCAAATTCCCCTGTAGGAGCTGTCGAGTGGAACGAGGCTGCGATCTTTTGATCTTGCTGTTGAAGATCAGAGCAAAAGATCGCAGCCTTCGGCAGCTCCTACAGAGAAATGTTTACCCCTGCAGGCACTGCATTATTTGCGGTTGAGCATTACTGGCAGCTGCGCAACCAGTTTGGCGTTGTTCAGCGGCGCACGAATAAAGCCGCGTTGCGTGCCGTCCGGGCCGATCACCGCGAGGTTGCCGCTGTGATCCACCGTGTAATTCGGTTTGCTGGTGTCGGCCGGAATGAACGGAATACTCACCGCATTCGCGACTTTCTGCAGCTCTTCGATCGACTTCGGCGTCAGTCCCACAAACTGCGGATCGAAGTAGCCCAGGTACTGCTTCAACTGCTGCGGGTTGTCGCGGTTCGGGTCGACGCTGACCAGCACGATCTGCAACTTATCCACAGCATCCTTGGGCAACTCGCTCTTGATCTGGCGCAGTTGGGCGAGGGTGGTCGGGCAGATGTCCGGGCAGAAGGTGTAGCCGAAGAACAGCAGACTCCACTTGCCTTTCAACTCGTCGATGGCGACCGGTTGGCCATCCTGATTGGTCATGGTCACGCCCGGCAACGTGCGGCTCTGCGGCAGCAGGATGATGCCGGCGTCGATCAGCGCGGTGGGGTCGCCCTGGCCCTTGCCGCTGAGTACTTTGTTGACGGTCAGTCCCAGGATCAGCGCGATCACGGCGACGAGGATGAAGACGGTTTTCTGGGTTCGAGTCATAGGTTCAACAGTAAGTAGTGGTCTACGAGCAGGGCGATGAACAACAGGAACAAGTAATAAATAGAGTACTTGAAGGTGTTGATCGCCGCGTGCGGCCGAGTGCCACGGTACAGCACCACGGCCCATTGCAGAAACCTTGCGCCGAGGGCGAGGGCGCAGATCAGGTAGAGCACGCCGCTCATGTGGATTACGTATGGCAGCAGGCTCACCGCGAGCAGGGCGAAGGTGTACAGCAGAATATGCACCTTGGTGTAGTGCTCGCCGTGAGTCACCGGCAGCATCGGGATGTCGGCCTTGGCGTATTCCTCCTTGCGATGGATTGCCAGCGCCCAGAAGTGCGGCGGGGTCCAGGCGAAGATGATCAGCACCAGCAGCAACGGTTCGGCGCTGACGTGGCCAGTGGCAGCGGTCCAGCCGAGCAACGGCGGGGCCGCGCCGGCGAGGCCGCCGATGACGATGTTCTGTGGCGTCGCGCGTTTGAGGAAACCGGTGTAGATCACCGCGTAACCCAGCAGCGAAGCCAGTGTCAGCCATGCCGTCAGCGGATTGGTGAACGTCAGCAGCATCGCCTGCCCGAGCAGCGCCAGCACCAGCGCAAAGGTCAGCGCCGCCGCCGGTGAAACCCGGCCCTCGGCCAATGGCCGTTTGTGGGTGCGCGCCATGACCGCATCGATGCGCCGGTCCACCACATGGTTGACCGCCGCCGCGCCGCCGGCACACAACGCAATCCCCAGGTTGCCGAACACCAGCACCGTCCATGGCACCCCGGCGCGGGTCGCGAGGAACATGCCGACCAGCGAGGTGATCAGCATCAGCACCACCACTTTCGGCTTGGTCAGCTCCAGATAGTCACGCCACAGCGCTTGCGCGGGACGTTCGCCGATCAGAAGCGCCATGGCGTTTCTCCTTTTATCGTGATGGGCGCAGCCGAATGTTTACGTGGGCTCAAACGCCAGCGCGCCAACATCGGCTGTTTGACCCGAACCAGACTGGTGCGCGCGTGGTAATTGACCAGCACCATGGTCAGCAGCAGCGCGGCGCCACCGGCGTTGTGGGCCACGGCCACCGGCAGCGGCAGATGAAACAGCACGTTGCTGATGCCAAGGGTGATCTGCGCGCCGAGGGCGACCAGCACCAGCCCGGCGAGCCGGGTCATGCCGACGGCCCTGAGTTGCCAGGCCAGACAGAGCAGCACCAAGGTCACCAGCAGTGCACCGATACGGTGAGTCAAGTGAATCGCCGTGCGCGCATCGCTGTCGAGTTGCCCGCCGAGATAATTGGGGCCGATGTGCTGGGTCAGGTGAAAGCCGTTGGCAAAGTCCGCCGGCGGCAGCCATTGGCCGTGGCAGGTCGGGAAGTCGATGCAGGCCACTGCCGCGTAGTTGGAGCTGACCCAGCCGCCGAGGGCAATCTGGCCGATCACCAGCAACAGCCCCGCCGTCGCCCAATACTGTAAGCGCTTGGGCACGGTCAGCGCCGGCAGCACGCCGGACAGTCTCAACGTCAGCAGGAACAGCAGACTCAAGGTCGCAAAACCGCCGAGCAAATGCCCGGTGACCACTTGCGGCCAGAGCTTGAGCGTCACCGTCCACATGCCGAATGCCGCTTGCGCGAACACCACCGCCAGCAGAAACAGCGGCAGTTTCAGCGGCAGGCCCGGATGACCACGATTGACCCAGGCGCGCCCGGCCAATACCGAAATCAGCAGGCCGAGGGTGCCGGCGAAGTAACGGTGGATCATTTCGTTCCAGCCCTTGTGCGCCACCACCGGCGAGTCGGGGTAATGCAGCTCGGCATGGGCCAGTTGGGCTTCGCTTTTCGGCACGCTGATAAAACCGTAACAGCCCGGCCAGTCCGGACAGCCCAGGCCTGCGTGGGTCAGGCGGGTGTAGGCGCCGAGCAGCACGACGATCAGTGCCAGCAGGGTGGCAAACAACGCGAGGCGAAATCCAGGTTTGGCCATGACGATGCCCTTATCCGATGTTCGACAGTTTCAGCAGGTGGCGCAGGTCGTTGAGCAGATCCTTGCCCTTCACGCTCGGGTCGTAGCGCAGCACCAGGTTGCCGTGCGGGTCGATGATCCACAGTTGCGGCGTGGCCTTGTCGCCGGTGGCCTTGCTCAACGCTGCGCTGTCCAGCGGGTAGCGTTGCAGCTGCGGGTATTCGCGGGTCAGCTTGGCTTCGTAGTCGGCGCTCAGCGGCTGTGCAGCGGCGAGGGCGTGGCTGGCGCGACCGGCGTCGCGACCGAGGCCGATCTGGATCTGCCGGGCGAGGTACACCAGTTGCTGACAGTCCACTGCGCAATCTTTCGGCGCGGTCACCAGCATCTGCCAGCGTTGCTCATCGGCCTGCACGCCGAGGTCGGCGCGGGTCTGGCCGTTGCCGATCAGTTCGCCGTGATAGCTGCGACCTTCCGGCACCCAGAACTGCAATTTGTACATGCCGGTGGCGAGAATCATCGGGCCGACTACGCCGAGCACAATCAGCAACAGCTGGATCCGCCCACGGCGGCGGGTGGCCGGGGTTTTCGCCTCAGACATGCTGGGTGGATTCATGGCCGTTCCCATGGTGGTTCTCCTTTGCGTTGTGCAATCCAAGGTAGAGGTAGAGACCGAGCAGGGCGGTGGCCATGGCGAACCACTGCACGGCGTATCCAAGGTGTTTTTCCGGACCCATGGCCACCACCGGCCAGTCGGCCTCGTAACTGGCAGGACCGGGTTCGGCGCGCAGTTCATAGGCGAAGCCGTCGCGATCGAGGGTTTTCCACAGCTTGGCCGGCTCGACGGCGGTGACGGTTTGCGGCCAGGTGCTGCTGGCGGGGTCGGCGTGCAACTGGAAGGTCGCGCCGGGGGCGACGTACACCCAGGCATCGATATTCACGGCATCGGCCGGGGTTTTGAATTGCGGGGTAACGCGGCGGTCCGGCCAAGCCAGCCAGCCGCGATTGACTAGCAGCCACTGGCCGCTGGCCCGATCCTGAAACGGTTGCAGCAGCTCGATACCGACCTTGCCGTTGCGCTGGCGGTTGTCGAGCAGCAGGCTGTGGGCGCCATCGAACTGGCCGTACAGATGCACACGGCGAAAGGCCGGGTCGGCGCTGTGCAGCAATTCGCTGCTGGCCATCGGCTCGGCCGCGCGGCGTTCGGCGTAACTGGCGAGCAGGGCGGTTTTCTCCGCGCCCCGACCGAGCTGCCAGAAACCCAGCGACACCAGCAACGGCAGCAACAGCGCCACCACCACGGTCGGTATCACGCCCGGGCGGAAGCGCTTCATGGCCGCGC
This sequence comes from Pseudomonas sp. AO-1, assembly GCF_019775695.1. Classification (NCBI taxonomy): domain Bacteria; kingdom Pseudomonadati; phylum Pseudomonadota; class Gammaproteobacteria; order Pseudomonadales; family Pseudomonadaceae; genus Pseudomonas; species Pseudomonas sp. AO-1. Next base: position 6,635,177 of record NZ_CP079947.1, on the reverse strand, counting down.
CACAAAGTCAGTCGTCGCGATCGCTATACTCAACTGCATCGCCTGTCCCCCGGAGTTCTTCCCATGCTCAAAGCAGCCATTGTCGTGCTGCTGATTGCCACGGTGATCAGCCTGTTCAGCGGCCTGTTTTTCCTGGTCAAGGACGACAGCAGCTCCAATCGTCTGGTAATCGCCTTGAGTGTTCGGGTGGCCCTGGCCGCTGCCACCGTCGGCTTGATTGCCTGGGGCTTCTACAGCGGCCAATTGGTGTCGCACGCGCCTTGGTGATCAGTGCTCAAAGCACATAAACGAAGATGAACAAGCCGATCCACACCACATCGACGAAGTGCCAGTACCAGCTCGCCGCCTCGAAGCCGAACTGATGCTCGGCATCGAAATGGCCCTTCATGATGCGCATCAGCATCACGAACAGAATGATCGTGCCGATGGTCACGTGGGCACCGTGGAAACCGGTGAGCATGAAGAACGTCGCGCCGTAGATGCCCGAACCCAGGGTCAGGCCCAGTTCGTGGTAGGCGTGCATGTATTCCTCGGCCTGCAAGGCGAGGAATCCGCAGCCCAGCAGCACGGTGATCGCCAGCCAGATTTTCAGCGCGCCGCGATGGCCCTTCTTCAAGGCATGGTGGGCGATGGTGATGGTCACACTGGAGCTGACCAGCAGAATCGTGTTGATCAGCGGCAGGCCCCACGGGCTGATGACTTCTTTGGGCGGCGGGAACAGTTTCGGGTCAGGCGTGTGCAGTAGCGGCCAGGTGAACTGGAAGTTCGGCCAGAGCATGTGGGCGATGCCTTTCGGCCCTTCGCCCCCCAGCGCCGGGCCGGAAATATGCCGCACGTAGAACAGCGCACCGAAGAAGGCGATGAAGAACATCACCTCGGAAAAGATGAACCAACTCATGCCCCAGCGGAACGAGCGATCGAGCTGCGGGCTGTACAGCCCGGCGCGACTTTCCTTGATCACCGCGCCGAACCAGCCGAACAGCATGTACGCCAGCAACAGTCCGCCGACGAAAAAGATCAGTGGCCCATGGGATTCAGGGCGCGCGGCCTTCAGATCGTTGAACCAGGTCGCCAGACCGTACACGGTGACGAACATCCCCACCGTGGCGACGATCGGCCATTTGCTCTGGGCCGGGACGTAATAGTGCTCATGAGTTGCCATTTATTGTTCTCCTTATCGGGCACGCTTAACCGCCAGTGTTTGCAGCCACCGGAGGATGTCGGGCGGTGATATCGAACAGCGTGTAGGACAGCGTCAGGTGCTTCACGTCCTTGGGCATGTCGCGGTCAACGATGAAACGCACCGGCATCTCGATCTGCTGACCGGGCTGCAGCACCTGCTGGGTAAAGCAAAAGCATTCGGTCTTGTGGAAATACGCCGCCGCATTGCTCGGCGCGATGCTCGGCACGGCTTGCGCACTCATCGGTTTGTCGGTGGGATTGCGCGCGATGAAAATCATCTCGTTGACCGCGCCGGGGTTGGCGGTCAACTCATCGTGTTTGGGGTAGAACTCCCACGGCATGTCGATGTTGTTGGTCGAGAGAAACTGCACGCGCACCTGGCGTGACTGATCCACCACCTGCTCGCCCTCGTACTGCCCGGCGGTCTTGCCGTTGATGCCGAAGGCCTTGCACATCACGTCGTAGATCGGCACCAGGGCAAAGCCGAAGACAAACATCGCCACCACCACGCCGAGCAGGCGGGTGACCAGTTTCTTCATCGAGATCGAGTCAGCCATGGTTCCAACCTTCCCGGTGATCACTTTTGCCTGGCAATACCTTTGTGGTGAGGGGATTCATCCCCGACCGGCTGCGCAGCAGTCGTAAAGCCCGCATATGCGGTGTGCTTGATACACCTCGATTGCAAGTTTTGGGGCTGCTTCGCAGCCCATCGGGGATGAATCCCCTCGCCACAAGGGATGAGCCAGCAGAGGAGGTGTTCATTTCACTTCCGGCGGCGTGGTGAAAGTGTGATACGGCGCCGGCGACGGCACGCTCCACTCCAGGCCTTCGGCGCCGTCCCACGGTTTGGCCGGGGCTGGCGCGCCGCCACGAATGGTCTTGATCACGATGAACAGGAAGAAGATCTGCGTGGCACCGAACATGAACGCGCCGATCGACGAGACCATGTTGAAGTCGGCGAACTGCAGGTTGTAGTCCGGAATCCGTCGCGGCATTCCCGCCAGTCCCACGAAGTGCATCGGGAAGAAGGTCAGGTTCATGCCGACGAATGACAGCCAGAAATGCAGCTTGCCGAGGGTTTCGTCGTACATGTGCCCGGTCCACTTCGGCAGCCAGTAATAGGCCGAGGCGAAGATGCCGAAAATCGCCCCCGGCACCAGCACGTAGTGGAAGTGCGCGACGACGAAGTAGGTGTCCTGGTACTGGAAGTCCGCCGGGGCGATAGCGAGCATCAGCCCGGAGAAACCGCCGATCGAGAACAGGATCACGAACGCCACGGCGAACAGCATCGGCGTCTCGAAGGTCAGCGAGCCTTGCCACATGGTGCTGGCCCAGTTGAACACCTTCACCCCGGTCGGCACGGCGATGAGCATGGTCGCGTACATGAAGAACAGCTCGCCCACCAGTGGGATGCCGACCACGAACATGTGGTGCGCCCAGACGATGAACGACAGGAACGCGATGCTCGCCGTGGCGTAGACCATCGAGGTGTAGCCGAACAGCGGCTTGCGCGAGAAGGTCGGGATGATCTGGCTGACGGCGCCGAAGGCCGGCAGGATCATGATGTACACCTCGGGATGGCCGAAGAACCAGAACACGTGCTGGAACAACACCGGGTCACCGCCACCGGCGGCACTGAAGAAACTGGTGCCGAAGTGGATGTCCATCAGCATCATCGTCACGCACCCGGCCAGCACCGGCATCACCGCGATCAGCAGGAACGCGGTGATCAGCCAGGTCCAGACGAACAGCGGCATTTTCATCAGGGTCATGCCGGGGGCGCGCAGGTTGAGGATGGTGGCGATCACGTTGATCGCGCCCATGATCGAACTGATCCCCATCAAGTGGATGGCGAAGATGAAGTAGGTGACGCTTTCCGGCGCGTAGGTGGTGGACAGCGGGGCGTAGAACGTCCAGCCGAAGTTCGGCCCGCCACCGGCAGTAAACAGGGTCGAGACCAGCAGCAGGAACGCCGCCGGCAGCAGCCAGAAGCTGAAGTTGTTCATCCGTGGCAGGGCCATGTCCGGCGCGCCGATCATCAACGGGATCATCCAGTTGGCGAGGCCGACGAACGCTGGCATCACCGCGCCGAAGACCATCACCAGACCGTGCATGGTGGTCATCTGGTTGAAGAACGCCGGTTCGACGATCTGCAGCCCGGGCTGGAACAGCTCGGCGCGGATCACCATGGCGAACGTGCCGCCGAGCAGGAACATGCAGAAGGCAAACCACAGATACAGCGTGCCGATGTCCTTGTGGTTGGTGGTCAGCACCCAGCGCATCAGGCCTTTGGCGGGGCCGTGGGCGTGGTCGGCGTGACCGTGGTCATCGATGACAGCGCTCATGGCCGGTCTCCTTTACGTGAGTGGACTGGGCGGGCCGGGGCGCGCTGCCCCGACCGATTGACGAAGTACGCAATGGACCGACTCATTTGCTTTCCGCCTGTTTGAGCTCAAGCACTTCTTTTGGTGTGACCATGTCGCCTTTGTTGTTGCCCCAGGCGTTACGTTCGTAGGTCACGACCGCTGCGATATCGACTTCCGACAACTGCTTGCCGAATGCGGCCATGGCGGTGCCCGGCTTGCCGAAGTACACGCGGTGCAGGTGATCGGCTTTGGGCCCGGTGGCAATCGGCGAGCCCTTGAGCGCCGGGAACATCGGCGGCAGGCCCTGGCCTTCGGCCTGGTGACAGGCGACGCAGGTGGTGTGATAGATCTTGTCGCCACGTTCCTTGAGTTCGTCCAGCGTCCATTCCTTGCTGGTCAGCTCCTTGAGCTGCGCGGCTTCGGCTTTGCGCTCGGCGAGCCACTTGTCGTAGTCGGCCTTCTCCTTGACGTCGACCACGATCGGCATGAAGCCGTGGTCCTTGCCGCACAACTCGGCGCACTGGCCACGGTAGAGGCCGGGCTTGTCGATGCGCGTCCAGGCCTCGTTGACGAACCCCGGAATCGCATCGCGCTTGACCGCGAACGCCGGCACCCACCACGAGTGGATGACGTCGGCGGAAGTCACGAGGAAGCGCACCTTGGCGCCGACCGGCAACACCAGCGGCTTGTCGACTTCGAGCAGGTAGTGCTCGCCCTTGGCTTCCTTGTTGTGAATCTGTTCGGCGGGGGTGGCCAGGTTGCTGAAGAATTCGACGTCCTGACCCAGGTATTTGTAGTGCCACTTCCATTGATAACCGGTGATCTGGATATCGATATCCGGCTCACTGGTGTCGTACATGCGGATCAGGGTGGCGGTCGCCGGAACGGCCATCGCCACCAGGATCAGCAGCGGCACGACAGTCCAGAGAATTTCAACGGTGGTGCTTTCGTGGAATTTTGCGGCGACCTGCCCGGTCGAGCGGCGATGCACGATCATCGACCAGAACATGGCACCGAAGACGATGATCCCGATCACCACACAGATCCAGAAAATGGTCATGTGCAGGTCGAATACTGCGTGACTGATTTCAGTCGCTCCAGGCGCCATATTCACAGTCCAGGCCGCCTGGGCCGGGCTGAAAATCGACCACAACAGGAGGCCCATCCAGACGTGTGGATGTCGCATCATTGCGGGTTCCCCTTATCGTTCTTGTTATCCCGTAGGCGCAACGCCTTCGGCAAGGGAGCGGCTGCATCAGACTACGAACTTGAATCGCCGGGCCTTGCTGCGTGGGCAGTCGGGCGTCATCAGCTAACTCCATTCAATGGCGAGTATAGACAGCCGCCGGAAATTGCAATGTCGTGGCGTTAATGTTCTGAAACAGCCGGGACTTGCGCTAAAGGGCACGAATGGAGAAGGATGCAGACGAGTGGTGGCGAACCGATATAACGCTGCTGCATCAAGGATGAAATAATTATGACAAATGCGTCTTAGCATTTTTCGTAAGCCAGCTAAGTTATGTCTTCCCTATTTCATTGCCTTGTTCCCTGGAGTTTTCATGAACACCGCCGCATTGCGCGAGCAGATCCAAAAAGCCCGACAGACCGAAAACGAAACCGGACGGCTCAAGCGTCAGCTGGAAGCCAAGTTGCCTCATCTGCATTCGGCCATTCAGTTGCCGGACGCTAACCGCGAAGACGCGTTGACGAGTTTTGTCACCGCCTATATCGATGAAGTACCAGACATGCTGGACGCAGCCAATGAAGTTGCCAGGGAAGCGGGAATCGAGTCGCAGATCAAGCCGGTGCTGAAAATCGCCGAGCAGTACTTCCTCCAGCCGCCGGTCGGTCTGGACAGCCTGCTGGACGAAGCCTATCTGGCGCACCGCTTTGTCGAAGAGGTCAACGACCTGTACATCAAACACCTCGGCCAGCCACTGATCCCCTTGGACATGACGGTCGCCAACCTGATTGCTCACCAGCTGCTCGGTGAGGAATTTGCCAATCAACTGGATGAAGTCGTGCATCACACCATCGACGAGATGCTCGACGACGAGAGTTTTGCGCTGGAATCGGTAGAAGCCTACCGCGACAAACTGAGCAGCCCGGACACTGGTGCTGCATGGAAGCGCTGGCCGTGCATGGGCCGCCGCCTGGGCGTTGGCCTGGAGCTCGACCAGCCCGCTGCGTAACCCGCGTTCCACACAAATTCCTGTGGGAGCTGGCTTGCCAGCGATAGCGGTAGATCAGTCGACATTTTCAGTGACTGAAAGACCGCCATCGCTGGCAAGCCAGCTCCCACAGGGTTTATTTGTATATGAGGGATTTAACCGGCCGCACCGATCCCGGTATTGGTCCGAACCCGCCCCTCCAATCGTCGCTTCAACCCACGCGACTCGATCAACAACTTCGACCCTTTCGCGGCATTCGCCCGGCCCCACTCCTCCAGCAATTCCAGACACGAATGGTCGATGTAGCTCAGGTGATTGAGCGGCACATGCACCGTTGTGCCCGCTGGAATGCTGCCCAGTACCTGGGTCAGTGCCGGTACCTTGAGAAAGGTCGCCGCGCCCACCAGACGCAATTCCATCTCACCGTCCTGCGGCAGGTCGATCAGGCTGATCTTCAGGCGCGACGCCTTGAACGCCAGTTTCAACATCGTCAAACCGAAACCGATCAACACACCGGTCAGCAGGTCGGTGAAGATGATCGCCAGCGCCGTGGCGGCGTAGGTGAACATCGGCATCCGCCCGTAACGGCCCAGACCGCGAAAGGCCTTGAGGTCCACCAGTTTGAAACCGGTGTACACCAGTACGCCTGCCAGACTCGCCACCGGAATGCTTTGCAGCACGCTCGACAACAACAGCACGAACGCCAGCAGCCACAAACCATGGAAGATCGTCGAATAGCGGGTGGTTGCGCCAGCCTGGACGTTGGCCGAACTGCGCACGATCACCCCGGTCATCGGCAGCGCTCCGACCAGTCCGCAAAGCATGTTGCCGACGCCTTGCGCTGAGAGTTCACGGTCGAAGTCCGAGCGCACACCGCTGTGCATGCGATCCACCGCCGCCGCCGACAACAGGGTTTCGGCGCTGGCGATGAATGCCACGGCAAAAGCCGCAATCAGCAGGGTTGGATCAGCAAGGCTGAGCAAATCCGCCGGTTTCAGCCAGTCGATGGCTTCGGCCAGATTCTCCGGCACCTCGACCCGTTTCACCTGCAACGCCAGCAGCAGGCTGGCACCCGTGGCCAGGCCAACGCCGAGCAGCGCACCGGGAATGAAGCGCAGCGAATGCGGACGCAATTTCTCCCACAGCCACATCACCGCAATGGTCGCCAGCCCGAGCAGTCCGGCCTGCCAGCCGAACGACGGCAAGGCTTGCGCCACCGCGCCGGGGAAGGCCGTGAGGTTATCCAGCCCCGAGGGCTGCGGCTTGGCATCCAGCATCACATGCACCTGCGACAGAACGATCAGCACACCGATCCCCGCAAGCATGCCGTACACCACCGCGGGCGCCGTCACCCGAAACCAGCACCCAAGCTTCAAACGCCCGGCCACCAGTTGCAGGAAACCGGCGAGCAGCAGAATCGGCCCGAGCATCTCGATCCCGTGCTGGCGCACCAGCTCGAACACCAACACCGCCAGTCCCGCCGCCGGCCCGCTGACTTGCAACGGCGAGCCCGCCAGCCAACCGACCACCAGACCACCGATGATCCCGGTGATCAGGCCTTTGGCCGGTGGCAACCCGGAAGCAATCGCAATACCCATGCACAGCGGCAGGGCGACCAGAAACACAACCACCGAAGCCAGCAACTCCCGTGGCAGAACCGCTTTCAATTGAGCAGCACGCATGGTGACTCTCCCGAAGTTTTCTTCAGGCGTGGCTTCGCCGCACCGCTGAAACAGCGGCCGGCGTCAAACCACACAGATTTTTAGGAAGATTTAGAAGCGCGCTTTGGGCGTCGCCACCGGAATCGGATGGCTGCCGTCGAGCGGCAGGAAGCGTCCCTGATCCGCGTCGTAAGCTTTGATTTCGCTGGTTTCGATGTTGTAGACCCAGCCATGGATGAACAGATGACCGTTCGCCATGCGTGAGGCTACCGAAGGATGGGTACGCAAGTGCTGCAGTTGGGCGATGACGTTTTCCTCGGTGAGGATCGGCATGCTTTCTTTTTCGTCGGTGCAGTTGCAGTTGTCATGCACCATGGTCTTCGCCACTTCCGCATGACGCAGCCAGGCTTTGACTGTCGGCATTTTTTCCAGGCTGTCCGGATTGAGCACTGCGCGCATGGCGCCGCAGTCGGAGTGGCCGCAAATGATGATGTGTTGCACGCCAAGCGCCAGTACCGCGTATTCGATGGCGGTGGAAACGCCGCCGTTCATCTGGCCATAAGGCGGTACGACGTTGCCGACGTTACGGGTCACGAACAGATCGCCTGGCGAACTCTGGGTGATCAGCTCGGGCACGATGCGCGAGTCGGCACAGGTGATGAACATCGCCCGTGGCGATTGCGCCGTGGCGAGTTTCTTGAAGAGTTCTTCCTGTTGCGGGAAGACCTCATGATGAAAATGCAAAAAGCCGTCAACGATCGTTCGCAGCGCTGCATCGGCGGATTGCGCCCCAGGGACGGCTTGCGCCGACGCAGCCAACGGCTGTTTATCCTTGTCACTCATGATTCATCCTCTTTGGCGGATTCGGGGAGTCATTCCCGTGTATTCCGGTATGAAGCCAGTGGCTGTTTAAAACATCCGGGCCATCCCGACCCGTCAGTCACTCGATGAACAAGGTAGCCGCCGAAACTTAACTCAAACTGAATCGAGCGCTCTAGAACGTGTGTTCCAGGTCACAAAAAACGTGACTGAGGGTTACGACGGAAGGATTCCAGCCCCTCAACCATAGGGTCAATTGTCGCTAAATCAACGACATCTGGCGACCCGGTGGACAGAAGGCGCTGCAGTCGAGGTCATAGCCCTCGCGATGATTGAGGTTGAGGCGCTTGATCGTTTTGGCAAAGCGTTGCGCGAGCAAGTCGGCGAACGGCCCTTCCCCGCGCATGCGTGCACCGAAACGGCTGTCGTAGAGCTCGCCGCCACGGCTCTGGCGGATCAGGCTCAGGACATGGGCCGCGCGCTGCGGATAGTGCGCGTGCAGCCACTCTTCGAACAGCGGCGCCACCTCCAGCGGCAGGCGCAGCATCATGTAGGCGGCACTTTGCGCACCCGCCGCATGCGCCTCGGTCAGCAGGCTTTCGATTTCGCTGTCATTGATCATCGGAATCATCGGCGAACACAACACTCCCACCGGAATGCCCGCTTCGCGCATCACCCGGATCGCCCGCAACCGGGCCTTGGGTGCCGCGGCACGGGGTTCGAGGATGCGTTTGAGTTCATCGTCCAGCGTCGTCAGGCTAATCATCACCGCCACCAGCCGTTGTTGCGCCAGCTCCGTGAGCAGATCGAGGTCACGCAAGATCAGCGAGCCTTTGGTGACGATGGTCACCGGGTGCCGGTAGCGCAGCAGCACCTCGAGGGTCTGGCGGGTGATCCGGTGTTCACGTTCGATGGGTTGGTACGGGTCGGTATTGGAGCCGAGGTTGATCGGCGCGCACTGATAACCTTTTTTCCCAAGCTGTTCTTCCAGCACCTGGGCGGCGTTGGTCTTGGCGATCAGCCGGGTTTCGAAATCCAGCCCCGGCGACATGTCCCAATAAGCGTGGCTGGGCCGCGCGTAGCAATAGATGCAGCCATGCTCGCAGCCGCGATAGGGATTGATCGAACGATCGAAGGGCAGGTCCGGCGAGGTATTGCGGGTGATGATGGTTTTCGCGGTCTCGATCATCACCTCGGTGTTCTGTGTCTCGGGCACTTCCTGATACCAGCCGTCGTCCTCGGCTACCGAACGATTCGGCGCAAAGCGGTTGTGCGGGTTGGTCGCAGTGCCGCGACCACGAGGAGGCAAGGGCGTGTGCATCGCAAGTGTCCTGATTGCTGTATGTGCATACAGTATCGCTGGCGCGGGGAAACAGCCAGTGCCGTTCGGCGATTCGGCGCAAGAACACAGGTCCGGTGGTTCATGGATTGATATATATATTTATCGCAAACCGAAGACACATCTTTCAACTGGAAGTACAACTTGCAATGTCGTTAGTATCCGTCTTGTTGTCTTTCTGTTATTCAATATTTTAAAAGGAATTAAACGTGTCTTACTTTAACCATCGCGGCATCTTTTTGCAGAAACTTGGTCCGACTCCAGTTGATCCGGATGAAGTACTGGTGTCCATGCAGTTTGCGCTGAAGCAATCCGGCTGGGACGCAGAAAACGCCGTGCCGACCGACTCTCTGCTGGATTCGCGGATCATCATTGCGTCGTCCTATGACGGTGGCGAAACGTTCGATGTAAGCAATGAAAAAGATGTCGATGGGGATGGTGATATTGATGCAGATGATAAAGCCAAGTTGCTGGCACTGGCCAAGGCTTATGTAAGTATCATGAATCCATAATCTGGTCAGACGTCAGCTTAGTTGTGACCTGAACAAAAAGCCCTGCCCGTATTAAATACGGGCAGGGCTTTTTTTAGTTGCTGCGGGTTACCTGACCAAGATCATCAGCCGAGGTGGTGGTCATGTCGCTGGTGCGTAGATGACTGACCTCGTCTGCGCTCACCGGCGCGCCTTTGTTGCCCCAACTGCCACGGATAAAACTCACCACGTCCGCCACTTCCTGATCCGACAAGCGCCAGGCGAAGCCCGGCATGGTGAAGGTCGATGGCGCGGTGTGGGTGGCCGGCAGGGTGCCGCCCTTGAGCACGATATGGATCAGCGAGGTCGGGTCTTCCGATTGCAGCACCGGATTGCCCGCCAGCGCCGGGAACACCCGGGTGTAGCCGTGGCCGTCGGTACGGTGGCAGGCCGCGCAGTTGTCGATATACACCGCTGCGCCGCGTTGACTGTCGTCGCCGTTCCACAGGGCTTTGGCGGCTTTCTCGTCGTACTGGTGCGGCTGATCGTTCGGATCAACTGCTGGCAGTGACTTGAGGTAGCGGGCAATCGCAGTGAGGTCGGCGGCGGTCATGTATTGCATGCTGTGAGTCACCACATCGCTCATGCCGCCGAACACTGCGCTGCGGTCGCTGCGTCCGGTCTTGAGGAACTGCACCAGTTGCGCTTCGCTCCAACTGCCCAGGCCATCCTTGTGATCACCGCGCAGACTTTTGGCGATCCAGCCTTCCAGCGGTGCGCTGCCGGCGAGGAAGCTCTTGCCATCTGCCGCGCTCAGGGATTTTTCCTGCATGGTCAGCGCCCGTGGCGTATGGCAGGCGCCGCAATGGCCGAGGCCTTCGACCAGATAGGCGCCGCGATCGATCACCGGATCATCCGAAGTGGCCTTGTAGTCCTCGACCTTCGGCGCAAACAGCCAGCGCCAGCCCATCAGCGGCCAGCGCATGCTCAGCGGCCATGGAATGTCGCTGGCCTTGTTCTCCTGCGCCACCGGTTCGACGCCGTGCATGAAGTAGGCGTACAGCGCCTGCATGTCGGTTTCGCTGACCCGGGCATAGGACGGATACGGCATCGCCGGGTACAACGTACTACCGTTTTTGGCGACGCCGTGGCGCACCGCTTGGTCGAAATCCTCAAAGCTGTAATCACCGACGCCGGTTTTGTCCGGGGTGATGTTGGTCGAGTAGATCGTGCCGATCGGGGTTTCCATCGGCAGGCCGCCGGCGAACGGTTTGCCGCCCTTGGCGGTGTGGCAGGCCACGCAGTCACCCGCGCGGGCGAGGTATTCGCCTTGTTTGATCAACGCCTGATCGACGTCGGCGGCGTGCACGGCAGCACTGCCGAGCAGGGCCAGGGTGGCGATAACGAGATTGTTCATGGTCATCGCTCCTTAAGCCTGAACCAGCGGGCCGGGGTTTTTCAGGTATTGCTCGCGGATCGCCTTGGCCGACCAGTAGGTCAACGCCGCCACCAGCCCGGTCGGGTTGTAACCCAGTCCTTGCGGGAATGCCGAAGCCCCCGGCACGAACACGTTGTGCACGTCCCAGCTCTGCAGGTAACGGTTCAGGGCACTCTTTTTCGGATCGGTGCCCATGATCGCGCCACCGTTGAGGTGGGTGGTCTGGTAGGCCGCGGTGTTGAAGTGATCACCGACCTGCTTGCCGATCACCGCGATGGCTTTCGGGCCCATGGCTTGAGCGACCTTGCCCATTTTCTCGACCATGAAGCGGTTCATTTTGATGTCGTTTTCCTGCCAGTCGAAGGTCATGCGCAGCAGCGGCAAGCCGTAGGCATCGCGGTACACCGGATCCAGATCGAGGTAGTTGCCACGGTAGGACTGATGCGCGCCGTGGGCGTCCATCGACACTTGGTGGGTGTAGTAATCGGCGGTCGCGCGTTTCCACTGGCTACCCCAGGCCGGCGTGCCGGGCGGGTTCGAGGTACCGGCAATCGGACGGCTGCCGGCCTGGTTGACCCACATCGGCGAGCCGCCGACGAAGCCGTGCGGGCCGTGGTCGAAGTTGTCGGCGTTGAAGTCATCCAGCGCCACACCGTTGCCGCCCGCCCCGATGAAGTTGTTGGTGTGGGTGTCCTTGTCGAAGAACGCCTTGATGGTCGCCATGTTCTGGTAGGCGAAGTTACGCCCGACCACGCCTTCGCCGCTGATCGGGTCGTACGGTTTGCCGATGCCCGAGAGCAGCATCAGGCGCACGTTGTGCAGCTGGAAGGCGCCGAGGATCACCAGGTCCGCCGGCTGCTCGATCTCGCGGCCCTGGCCATCGATGTAAGTCACGCCGGTGGCCTTGGACTTGGTGCTGTCGAGATTGACCCGCAGCACATGCGAGTTGGGCCGCAGTTCGAAATTCGGCAGCGGCTTGAGCGCCGGCAGAATGTTCACGTTCGGCGACGCCTTGGAATACATGTAGCACACGTAACCGCTGCAGAATCCGCAGAAATTGCACGGGCCCATCTGTGCGCCGTAGGGATTGGTGTACGGGCCTGAAGTATTCGCCGACGGCAGGTTGTAGGGTTTGTAACCGACCTCTGCCGCCGCTTTGCCGAACAGTTGTGCGGAAACGGTGTTCTTCTGCGCTTCCAGCGGGAACGGATTGGAGCGATCCGGTGCGTAAGGGTTGCCGCCCTTGCCCTGACCGACCAGTTGGCCCTTCACGGTCCAGGCCTGGCCCGAGGTGCCGAAGACTTTCTCGGCGAAATCGAAAAACGGTTCCAGTTCTTCATAGCTGACGCCGAAGTCCTGGATGGTCATGTCCTTGGGGATGAAGCGTTTGCCGTAGCGTTCTTCGTAATGGCTGCGCATACGCAGCTCGATCGGATCGACGCGAAAATGCACGCCCGACCAGTGCAGACCGGCGCCGCCGACGCCATTACCCGGCAGGAACGCGCCCAACTGGCGGTTCGGCAGGGCAATGTCATTGACGCTGTGGCGGATGGTGACGGTTTCTTTCGAGATGTCCTGAAAGAGTTTTTTGCGCACGCTGTAGGTGAGTTCGTCGATGACCTGCGGATAGTTGCCGTCAGGGTAGGTGTCCTGCATCGGCCCGCGCTCCAGCGCCAGCACGTTGAGCCCGGCTTCGGTCAGCTCCTTGGCCATGATCGCGCCAGTCCAGCCAAAACCGACGATCACCGCGTCGACCTTCTTCATTACGGTTGCCATGCTCAAGCCCTCTCGCCGCGAATCGAAACTGCCGGGAAGGGGTACTGCTCGTTGCGTTCCACCCAATCCATGAAATCGGCGCGGGCGCCGGGGAAGCCGATCATGGTCCAGCCGACCATGCCTTTATTGCCGCCGTGGATCGGGTCGCAGAAGAACCCTTCCTTGGTGTTTTGCAGCAGCAGGCTGAAGAAAATCTTCGCTGGAACCGCATCGAACTGCGGTTTGCCCGCTTCGAGTTGCTTGAGCAAATCGTCTCGGGTAGCGCTGTCTTGCTCGGCAAATGTTTTACCGTTGAGGGATTTTGCCCACTGATCCGTGGCAGCGATGCCCAGGCGATAGATCTCTTTGGGCACCAGTTTGCTCTGCCAGCCCATCTCCGGCGCAGCGTCGGCGTTGAACGGACCCTGCATGTACCACAGGGCACCGGCGGCGTACGGGGTGTTCATCTGGCGGTCGATGTATTCCGGCACACCGGCTTCCAGGGCACCCGGGCCTTGCTCGTCATTGGGGATCAATTGCGCCACGGCGGCGTTGATGAAGGCCCATTCCTCGGCGGTGAAATAGCTCGGCTGATAAGCGCTGGCGTCAGCCTGGGCCGGTGTGGCTGCGGGCGCCGTCGGGGTGGCTTCAGGGGCAGCTTGCAACACGCTGCTGCCCAAGCCGGTGCCGGCGAGGGTAACCACGGGAATCAGGGTCAGGGATTTGCGCAAAAACTCACGCCGCGGGTTGTCTCGATCTGCATCAGACATGGGGTGCACCTCATCAGGCATTGATGGTTGTCCGTTTCTGCGAACGGCTTGAGCATTTTTTCGTCGCGGCGCGCGGCCCGTTTGACCGGGAAAAAGGGGACGCCTGCAACATCGTGTGACAAATGGTAGCAGGCTAATCATCGGGATGAAGCGATTCAGTGGGAAAAAGCCTCGGTTTTTTACCCGGCGCTGAATGAAATCGCCCGGATTCACAATTCTTTGACAAGAGCCTCACAGGGCTTTGACCGTCAGACGTGGAAGCTGCGAGGCCTTTCATTGATGAATTCCGATTACGGTCAGCCCAGCATGTCTCGAGTGCGTCTTTTTCCTGTTTTGTGTTTGTCGCTTGTCGCTCTGCTGCACTTGATGCCGGCCCAGGCTGATGCCGCTGTCACATCGCGCCCGCCGGAGTGGGCGCAACCGGTGGAAGTGCAGTACAACCTGTTCCAGATGTCGCCAACGCTGTACCGCAGTGCCTTGCCGGATGGCGGCGCGGTGCCGTTGCTGAAAAATCTCAAAGTGGCGACGGTGATCAACTTCCTGCCGGAAGCCGACAGCAGCTGGCTGTCGGAGCCGGGCATCAATCAAGTGCAACTGCCTTATCGCACCAACCACGTCGATGACGCCGATGTGCTCAAGACGCTGCGCGCGATTCAGGCTGCCGAAGCCAACGGCCCGGTGCTGATGCACTGCAAACACGGTTCCGACCGCACCGGCCTGATGGCGGCGATGTACCGAATCGTGGTGCAGGGCTGGAGCAAGGAAGACGCGCTGAATGAAATGACTCAGGGCGGTTTTGGTGAAAGCGGCCATTTCAAGGATGGCGTGCGCTACGTGATGCAGGCCGATGTCGACAAACTGCGCACCGCGCTGGCCAACGGCGACTGCAGCACCAGTGCCTTTGCCACTTGCTCGATGAAGAGCTGGTTCCAGTCAGTCAACCTCAAGTAAGCCGCACCCTCCACGGCATTGCACCGTGGAGGGTTATTTGCCGGCTCAGTCTTCGGACTTTTTCTTCAGCTTCGGATTCGGAAAGAACTGCACGGCCTGGACCTTCTTGTCCGGCGCCGGCTTGAGCGCGCTGGTATTGACCCGCGTGCCCAGTTCCTTGGGAACCGACAGCCCTTGCTCGTTCAACGTATCCGAGTAACCGCAGGCCACACACTCACGGTGCGGCACGCTGTCCTCGTTCCACATCATCAGTTTGTCCGGCTCGCTGCACGCCGGGCAGACAGCCCCGGCGATAAAGCGCTTCTTGGTAATCACAGGTGCCTCACTCATGCTGCTGCGTCCTCACTCAGGCCGCTATGGCGCAAGAGTGCGTCAATCGATGGCTCACGGCCACGGAAGTCGACGAACAGCACCATCGGGGCCTGCGAACCGCCACGCGCCAGAATCGCTTCGCGGAAGGCGCGACCGGTTTCGGCGTTGAGCACGCCATCCTCTTCAAATTTGGAGAAGGCATCCGCCGACAGCACTTCCGCCCACTTGTAGCTGTAATAGCCGGCCGCGTAACCGCCGGCGAAGATGTGCGCGAAGCTGTTGGGGAAGCGGTTGTACGCCGGTGGACGCATCACCGACACCTCGTCGCGCACGCCTTCCAGCACTTGCGCCACGCTGCGGCCGTCACCGTGAGTGGCGTGCAGTTCAAAGTCGAACAGCGAGAATTCCAGCTGACGAACCATCATCAACCCGGACTGGAAGTTCTTCGCCGCGAGCATTTTTTCCAGCAGATCCTGTGGCAGCGGCTCGCCAGTTTCGTAGTGACCGGAGATCAGCGCCAGGCCTTCCGGCTCCCAGCACCAGTTTTCCATGAACTGGCTCGGCAGCTCGACCGCATCCCACGCCACGCCGTTGATCCCGGAAACACCGGCGTGATCAACGCGGGTCAGCAGGTGATGCAGGCCGTGACCGAATTCGTGGAACAGGGTGGTCACTTCATCATGGGTCAGCAGCGCAGGCTTGCCGCTGTCGGCCGGGGTGAAGTTGCACACCAGGTTGGCCACCGGGCTTTGCAGCACGCCGTCGACGGTGCGGCGACGGTCGCGGGCGCCGTCCATCCACGCGCCGCCACGCTTGTTGGCGCGGGCGTAGAGGTCGAAGAAGAAGCGCCCGACGTGCTGGCCGTTTTCCTTGATTTCGAACAGGCGAACATCCGGGTGCCAGGTGTCGAAGCCTTTCAGCTCGGCGATCTCGATGCCGTACAGACGCTGAACGATGGCGAACAGGCCGCCGAGGACTTTATCGATCGGGAAGTAGGCGCGCAGGGTTTCCTGAGCGACGCTGTAGCGCTGCTCGCGGAGTTTTTCCCCGTAGAAACCGCTGTCCCAGCTCTGCAGATCGGCGCAGCCCTGTTCGGCGGCGAAGGCGCGCAGCTGCTGCAGATCCTGCGTGGCAAACGGTTTGCTGCGCTTGGCCAGGTCGCGCAGGAAGCTCAGCACCTGATCGCTGGACTCGGCCATTTTCGTAGCCAGGCTCAGCTCGGAGAAGCTGGCGAAACCCAGGAGTTTTGCCAGTTCCTGACGCAGGTCGAGGATCTCTTCCATCACCGGGCCGTTGTCGTTCTGCCCGGCGTTCGGGCCTTGATCCGACGCACGGGTGCAGTAGGCGGCGTAGACTTCTTCCCGCAGGGCACGGTCCTGGGCGTAGGTCATCACCGCGTAGTAGCTCGGGAATTCCAGGGTGATCAGCCAGCCGTCAAGGCCTTTGGCCTGGGCGGCAGCGGCCATTTGCGCCTTGGCCGAGTCGGTCAGGCCGGCGAGGGCAGCTTCGTCGGTGATGTGCTTGGTCCAGGCTTGCGTGGCGTCGAGCAATTGGTTGGAGAAGCGACTGCCCAGCTCGGACAGTTTGCTCTGCACTTCCGCGTAACGCTTCTGTTCGGCTTCCGGCAGGTCGATACCCGACAAACGGAAATCGCGCAGGGCGTGTTCCAGAATGGTTTTTTGCGCCACGTCGAAATTGGCGGCTTCCGGGCTGTTGGCCAGCGCTTCATAAGCCTGGAACAGCTCGCGGTTCTGCCCCATCTCGGTGGAGTAGGCGCTCAGGGCCGGCAGGCACGACTCGTAGGCTTCGCGCAGTTCAGCGCTGTTGCACACGGCGTTGAGGTGGCTGACCGGGCTCCAGGCAGCGCCGAGGCGATCGTTGAGTTCGTCCATTGCCAATACCAGGCCGGCCCAGGTCGGGTTCTCGACTTGAGTCTTGAGGATTTCGGCGATGGCGGCGCGGTTGTCGGCCAGGATGGTTTCAATGGCTGGCAGCACGTGTTCGGCACGGATCGTGGAGAACGGCGGCAGGTCGTAGGACTGCAGAAGAGGGTTGTTCACGCTCACGGTTGGCACCTTGGCTGGGAGAAACATGCGCCCATCTTAATTACAATCGGCACTCACCGCAGCTATCGGCGACAGAGAGAGAAATTATCGTGTCCGTTCGCAAGTACCAGAATCACACCCCGCAGCTCGGTAAAGGCGCGTTTGTCGACGCCTCCGCGGTGGTGATCGGCGACGTCGAAATCGGCGAAGACAGCTCCGTGTGGCCGCTGACCGTGATCCGTGGCGACATGCACCGCATCCGCATCGGTGCGCGCACCAGCGTGCAGGACGGTTGCGTGTTGCACATCACCCACGCCGGTCCATTCAACCAGGACGGTTTTCCGTTGCTGATCGGCGATGACGTGACCATCGCCCACAAGGTCATGCTGCATGGCTGCAGCGTCGGCAGTCGCGTGTTGATCGGCATGGGCAGCATTGTCATGGACGGCGCGCAGGTCGAGGATGACGTGATCATCGGCGCCGGCAGCCTGGTGCCACCGGGCAAGCGCCTTGAAAGCGGTTTCCTGTACGTGGGCAGCCCGGTGAAACAGGTCCGTCCGTTGACCGACAAGGAACGCGCCTTCTTCACCTACAGCGCGGCGAACTACGTGAAGCTCAAGGACCTGCATCTGGCCGAAGGCTACGACCAGCTCTGAATCGACCTACACCTGCTCAGGATTTCTCATGCATTACCAGACTGTATTGTTCGACCTCGATGGCACCCTGACTGACCCGCGTGAAGGCATCACCCGTTCCATCCAGTTCGCTTTGAGCAAGCTCGGCATCGACGAGCCGGACCTGAGCAAACTTGAACACTTCATCGGCCCGCCGTTGTTGCAGGCGTTCATGCAGTTCTATGGCTTCGACGAGGCCAAAGCCTGGGAGGCGGTGAATTTCTATCGCGAGCGCTTCAAGGTCACCGGCCTGTACGAAAACCGTGTGTTCGAGGGCGTCACGCCGCTGCTGGAAACCCTGAGCGGCCAAGGGCGACAGCTGTATATCGCGACATCCAAACCGTGGGAGTTCGCCCGGGAAATTGCCCGGCACTTCGACTTCGCCAAACACTTCAAGGTGATCTACGGCAGTGAGCTGGATGGCACGCGGACCAACAAGGTCGAGCTGATTGCGCACCTGATCGCTGAGGAAGGGCTGGATCCGCGCAACACGCTGATGATCGGCGATCGCAAGCACGACCTGATCGGCGCGCACAGCAACGGCGTGGACGCGGCGGCGGTGGGTTATGGGTTTGGCAGTTTTGAAGAGTTGAGCGCTGAGGCGCCGGCTTATCACTTTGAGACGTTGACCGAGTTGCATCAGGCGTTTTTGCGGCGTTGATCATAGCGCCATCGCTGGCAAGCCACCTCCCACAGGTGAGCAGTGTGCGCAGGTTCACCTGAATCCATGTGGGAGCTGGCTTGCCAGCGATGAGGCCGGATCAGCCGACATCAGTTCAAGATCCGGCCAAAGTTTTCAAGGCCGCTTTACGCTCCGCGACAGGTAACCCGCCTAGCTTCTCGACCTCAACATAAAACCGCCCCCAATCCCCGCCAACCTGCCTGAACAGCGCCGCAAACGCCGGCACCCACTGGTCATACAGCCCAAACGGCAACAACCGCGCATTGTTCAGCGGCAGATTCACCCACGCGTCATAACGCTTGTCCCCAGCCCACTGGCTGTCGCGCATGACCCGGTAATCGCGCCGAAACTGCTCGAACGTCGCCGCTTTGCGTTCGCGCATCTGCTCGGCCGGTAGCGGCTGGGCGTAGAGCTTTTCCAGGCGTGAGCGTGTTTCCAGCACCAGCTCAATGAACTGATCACGCTGCTTTAGCCGCGAGTCGGTATCCGCAGGCAGGCCACGAAACGCCCGCCACTGGCGGGTGCCCTCCTGCTCGACAAATGTGGCGAAGGACTCGTTGAACTCGGTGTCGTCCTTCACATAGAAGCGCTGATGCGCCAGTTCGTGAAAGATCAGCGTGGCCAGGCGCTCATCGCCCCAGCCCATCATCGAATTGAGGATCGGGTCATTGAACCAGCCGAGGGTCGAATAGGCCTCGACGCCGCCAATCGACACATCCATGCCTTGCAGACGCTGGATCGCCGCTTCGCCGCGCGCGGCGCTCTGGCTGTAGTAGCCGCGATAGGCCACGCAACCGGCGATCGGGAAGCAATGGTTCTGCGGCTTCAGGGAAAACTCCGGGGTGGCGAAGACGTTCCACACCACATAGGGCCGGCCAATGTCGGCGTACAGCCGATAGCTCTGGTTGTCCGGCAGGTGCAGGTGTTCGCTGGCAAAGTTCCGGGCCTTCTGTGACTGGCTCAGGTGCGTGCGCAGCTTGGCGTCGCGGCTCGGGTCGGCGATCACCTTGGCCACTGGCTCGCGCGCGCGCAGCAACTGCAATTGGCCGCTCGCCAACTGGCTGTAATAGCTGACGCTGGAACAACCGTTGAGCAACAAAAACATCACACCCGGAAACAAAATCCGAAAAACGCGATCAAGTAACCCATGGCTTGGAAGCGGCCTGCTCAAAATAAAAATCCTTTGGAGAGTCTGCCCGCAAGACTATCCCGCCATTTGGAGCTTCGCTATGCGCATGTTGTTGCTGACAGGAGGCCTGCTGACGCTGGCCGGATGTGCCGGATTCGGAATGCCCGACCCTGACCCCTCACAAGCCTGGATCGATCTCGATGCCCGGCAACAGGACACGGCGCTGCAAGCGCTGAAGGTCGATGACAAGGCGACCGTCGACAAACGTTATTTTGAGGTCGAGCCCGGCAGCCACCAATTACAGGTGCGCTACCAATTCCCGGTCGAAGCCACCAACATCGGCCCCGATGCCGAACCGCTATGGCGCGACTGCCAGTTGAATTTGAAATTCAAGGACTTCAACGCCGGTCAGCGCTATCAGCTGCAAGCTGGCAGCATCGGTTTCCGGCCATGGGCGAAGCTCTATGACGAGCAGCACAATGTGGTCGGCCAAGGTACGCCGGCAGGCTGTCAGCGCACGTGATCAGCGCTATGCTGGAAGTCTGAATCCTTGGACATCCATCATGCGCAAGTTGATGTTGTTGCTCGCAGTCGGCGCTATCGCCGGCTGCCAGACGCCACTGCCACCGGTCGATCCGCAAATGGCCTGGGTCGACTTCTCAACCCCGACCCCCGGCGGAAAACTGCTCATGGCCGAGCGCCTGGACAATCAACGGCTGACCGATGGGCGTTTCTTTCAGGTCACGCCTGGTAGCCACGAGCTGCGGGTGCGGTTTGACTTCGAGGTGTTTGGTGGCGGCGGTGCGCTGATGACCGGCCCGATCGAGCGGCTGTGCTACCTGTACATCCGCTACGACCATTTCGAAGCCGGCCAGCGTTATCTGCTGGAAGGTCGCTCGCTAGGGTTCACCCCGAGCGCCCGCCTGTACAACGCCAAGCATGAGATCGTAGCTGAGGATCACGACATGGACTGCCTCAGCTGAGACGGCTCAGTTGTCGTTCTTCTGATAAATAATTGCCTTGCTGCCGTTTTCACAGGTGCCCACGACCATGGCCACGTCGTGCTTGTCGGCCTCTTCCTTGCTGACGATTTCCAGCGTGTAGGACGGCACGGCGTTCGCCTGGATCTTTACTTCGATTTCTTTTCTGAGTTCTTCACAGTCTTTCGGTGCGGCAAGAACCGTTGTGGCCAATGCACTGCAGAGGATCGCCAAGCCAATACGTTTCATATCCTGAAGCTCCATGGGGCAGCGCGCACGGGCGTGCGCTGAAGCTGCTGTCACTTATTCGACCATATTCTTGCAGCGCAGGTTCTGATGTCGCTCACATCTTCAGCAATTGCGGTGCTATTCAAATCGCCTTCGCGGGCAAGCCCGCTCCCACAGGTTAGGGGCCGACCCAAATCCTGTGGGAGCGGGCTTGCCCGCGAAGGCGTCAGTGCCAGCAACGCCTTTGTCGAAGCCTGCGCAAATCAGCTGACCAGCGAAGCCTCAAGGGTAATCTTCGCATTCAATACCTTGGATACCGGGCACCCTTCCTTGGCCTTGTTGCTCAGTTCTTCAAACTGCGCCTGAGTCGCCCCCGGGATTTTCGCCTTGAGAATCAGTTTGACTGCAGTGATAGCAAAGCCGCCATCCACTTGGTCCAGTGTGACCTCTGCCTGAGTATCGATGCTCTCGGCCTTCAGACCCGCATCACCGAGAATCATCGAAAACGCCATGGAAAAACAGCCGGCATGCGCGGCGCCGATCAGTTCTTCCGGGTTGGTGCCCTTACCGCCCTCGAAGCGGGCCTTGAAGCCGTAAGGCGCTTCTCTGAGGACGCCGGTCTCGGTAGAGATCGAGCCGATGCCGGTTTTCAGATCGCCTGCCCAATGCGCGGATGCTTTCTTCACGATAGCCATGTCTGCCTCCTCAAGATCTGGCGCGAAACGCCGCGCCGTCGTGGTTTTTGCTTGCAAGGCTTCTGAGGATAGACGCCGGGACAAAGTTCAGCTCAGGTGAATCGTTGACTTTTTTAGTAGGATTTTTCCCTCAGCTATTGAAACTCGGGTATATGCCCTCATTGCACAGAACACGCTTATGAATTCGGCAGGTTTTCGTTCGCAAGAAAAAACCTGCACCCCACTCGGAGACGCAGGTTTATGAAGCAACTGTCCGACGTAAAGTTTTCCACCCTCGATCTGGTGCCGGTGCGCGAGAACGGTAGCCCGGCGCAATCGCTGCGCAACTCGCTGGATCTGGCGCAGCACGTCGAGAAATTCGGCTACACCCGCTTCTGGGTGGCCGAGCACCACAACATGGACGGCATCGCCAGCTCCGCCACCTCGGTGCTGTTGGGATATCTGGCCGGGGGGACTTCGACGATTCGCGTAGGCTCTGGCGGGGTAATGCTGCCCAACCACGCACCGCTGGTAATCGCCGAGCAGTTCGGCACTCTTGAAAGCCTGTACCCGGGACGCATCGATCTGGGGCTGGGCCGCGCGCCCGGCTCCGATCAGATGACGGCCCGCGCTCTGCGCCGCGAACGCTCCGGCAGTGCCGACGATTTCCCGGAAGACGTCGCCGAGCTGGCGCGCTTCCTCGGCCCGCGCACTCCGGATCAACGGGTGATCGCCATGCCCGGCACCGGCACCCATGTGCCGATCTGGCTGCTCGGCTCCAGCCTGTTCAGTGCGCAACTGGCCGGTGAGCGCGGCTTGCCTTACGCCTTCGCCTCGCACTTCGCTCCACGTTTCATGCATGAGGCGATTCGCGTCTATCGCAACCACTTCAAGCCCTCGGCGGTGCTCGATAAACCGTACGTGATGCTCGGGGTACCGCTGG
The DNA here is from genome assembly GCF_019775695.1 of Pseudomonas sp. AO-1. Lineage (NCBI taxonomy): Bacteria > Pseudomonadati > Pseudomonadota > Gammaproteobacteria > Pseudomonadales > Pseudomonadaceae > Pseudomonas > Pseudomonas sp. AO-1. Next base: position 6,612,588 of record NZ_CP079947.1, on the reverse strand, counting down.
TGGCGGCGGATACCGATGAACAGGCCGATTACTTGGCGACCTCGGTGTATCAGCGAATTCTGGCGCTGATGCGTGGGCAGAGTCTGGTGCAGCGTCCACCGGTGAAAACCATGGACGGCCTGTGGCTGCCCCATGAGCGCGAGGCGGTGGGGGATTTCCTCGGCCTGGCGATGGTTGGCAGCCCGCAGAAGATTCGCGCGAAACTGGAAGTGCTGGTCGAGCAGACTCAGGCCGACGAGCTGATTTTCACTTGCGACCTGTATGAACACGCCGATCGCCTGCATTCCTACGAACTGCTGGCGCAGGTCATGAAAGGATAAACGCGGCGCCCTGTAGGAGCTGTCGAGTGAAACGAGGCTGCGATCTTTTGATCTGATTTTTCAAAGCCACGATCAAAAGATCGCAGCGTGCCGCAGCTCCTGCATGTAAATCATCGCCCACAAAAAAGCCGACGCCTTCGCGTCGGCTTTTGCATTTCAGGCGCGATCAACCGCGTTTGTAGACGATTTCCTTGGCGCCGCCTTCACAGGTGCCGACGACTTTGCCGTCAGCGGCCGCACCCTTGTCGACAACCTCCAGTGAATACCCGGAAACGTGCTTGGCATCCAGCTTCGCCGCAATTTCGCTTTTCAACTCTTCACAAGGCTTGCCAGCAGCAAACGCGCCACCCGCAAGGCTCAACAAACCTACTGCCAATATGAACTTCTTCATCGGTCGCACTCCCTGGTCGGATTAAAAGAGGCGGGCACCGGCTCTGCCGATGCGCTCACCTTGTAGCGCTTTGCCATTCCTATGGCACTCGGCCAGCGCGCAAGTTCAGAAGCGTAGCCCAAACTCAGCTGCTGGCAATGCGGAAGCCGACTTTGAGGGTTACCTGGAAATGCGCAGCCTTGCCGTCCTTGATGTGGCCACGCGTCTCAACCACTTCAAACCACTCCAGATGCTTGATGCTCTTGTTGGCTTCGGCCAGCGCGTTGTTGATGGCGTCTTCGATGCTGCTGGTGGACGAGCCGACCAGCTCGACTTTCTTGTAGGTGTGATGGTCACTCATGGCGATCTCCTTGACGTGTGGATTTGAGACTAGCAGTGAATCTGCACTGTTGATTTCGGCGGCTCGATGCAAGCGAAGTTCAGATTTTCTGCACTTTCTCAAACCGCTGAAGTCCCAACCAACACACGCCACTCATCACCAATGCAGGAGAGCCACCATGGCCAACACCTCTTTACGTAAAGCCTCGTTGCAAAGCATGGAAGCCGAGATCGAGAGTCTGCTCAAATCGTTGGAAAGCCTGAAGGACGACGCGTCCGACGAGTCGCGCAAGACCCTCAAGGCGCTCAAGAGCAACGCTGAAAGCGCGCTGAAACATTCGCGCAGCCTGCTCAGCGATGCCTATGAAGAAGTCAAAGTGAAAACCCGCGAGACCGGCATCGCCACCCGCGATTACGCTCAGGAACATCCTTGGACCACCGCCGGTGTGGCGGTCGGTGCAATCGGTCTGCTGGCTGCTTATTTGCTGTTCAAGCGCGGCGAGTGATCCGTCTGGCGCAGCTCATTCTTGAGCCATTGCGCCAGTTGCCGGGCGCGTCCGTCTGCGGCGCGCTTGGGTAGCCACAACGCCAGTTGCGCCGGGGTTTCGCAAAAGCCCCACGGCGCAACCAGGCGACCGGCCTTCAAGTCCTCGGCCACCAGCGGCTCTGGCGCGATTGCCACGCCGAGTCCGGCCACTGCGGCTTCCAGCAGATAATACAAATGCTCAAAACCTTGCCCCAACTTCAACGCCTTGGCGTCGAGGTGATTTTGCTGTGCCCAACTCGGCCAGGCTTGCGGGCGCGATGTGGTGTGCAGCAGCGGCTCGCTGAGCAAGGCTGACGCCGGCGCCGCTTGCAGGCGTTGGTAGCCACTGAACAGCGGGCTCATCACCGGGCCGATGCGTTCTGCGGCCAGTTCGTAGACCTGCATGTCTGCCGGCCATGGCGGCTCCGCGAACAACAGCAAGGCATCGAGTCCAGGGCGCCGCGGGTCAAGATCACCTTCACCCGCTGACAAGTGCAGACGCAAGTCCGGCAGATCGGCGTTGAGCCGCCCCAGGCGTGGGATGAACCAGCGCGCCAACAGACTGCCGGAGCAGCCGAGCACGAACGGCGCGTCAGCGGTGCTTTGCGTCAGCTCGGCACACACACTGCGCAACCGATCAAAGGCCTCACCGCTGGCATCTCGCAGACGAACGCCGGCATTTGTGAGTTTCAAGCCGCGACCATCCTTGACGAACAGGCTCACGCCCAGATGCTCTTCGAGCACTTTGAGCTGACGGCTGACAGCACCATGAGTGACGTGCAGCTGTTCGGCCGCCTGGCTGACGCTGTTCAGCCGGGCGGTGGCTTCGAACGCGCGCAAGGCGTTCAGCGGGGGAAGGTCGTGGCTCATGGTATCTGTGAGTTTTCCTGACAGGTTGTGGCGATCTTATCGGTTTTCAGCCTGGAAGGTCAGGGGTAGAGTGGACGCCATTGTCTTCTTACCCGAATTCACCTGGAGCACATCATGACCCAGACTTCGAACACCTCCAACCTGCGCAGCGGCCCTGACGATAACGGCCTGTTCGGTGCGTTCGGCGGCCGCTACGTGGCGGAAACCCTGATGCCGTTGATCCTCGATCTGGCCCGTGAATACGAAGCGGCCAAGGAGGATCCAGCATTTAAAGAAGAGCTGGCCTACTTCCAGCGTGATTATGTCGGGCGTCCGAGCCCGCTGTACTTCGCCGAGCGTCTGACCGAGTTCTGCGGCGGCGCGAAGATTTACCTCAAGCGCGAAGAGCTGAACCACACCGGCGCGCACAAGATCAACAACTGCATCGGCCAGATCCTGCTGGCGCGGCGCATGGGCAAGAAACGCATCATCGCCGAGACCGGTGCCGGCATGCACGGCGTGGCAACGGCCACCGTGGCCGCACGTTTCGGTCTGGACTGCGTGATCTACATGGGCACCACCGACATCGAACGCCAGCAGGCCAACGTGTTCCGCATGAAGCTGCTGGGCGCCGAAGTGATCCCGGTGGTGGCCGGCACCGGTACTCTGAAAGACGCGATGAACGAAGCGCTGCGTGACTGGGTGACCAATGTCGACAGTACCTTCTACCTGATCGGCACCGTGGCCGGCCCGCACCCGTATCCAGCCATGGTGCGCGACTTCCAGGCGGTGATCGGCAAGGAAACCCGCGAGCAGTTGCAAGCTCAGGAAGGTCGTCTGCCGGACAGCCTGGTGGCGTGCATCGGCGGCGGTTCCAACGCCATGGGCCTGTTCCACCCGTTCCTCGATGATCAAAGCGTCGAAATCATCGGGGTTGAAGCGGCCGGTTACGGCATCGAAACCGGCAAGCACGCGGCCAGCCTCAACGGTGGCGTACCGGGTGTGCTGCACGGTAACCGCACCTTCCTGCTGCAGGACGACGATGGCCAGATCATTGACGCCCACTCGATTTCCGCCGGCCTCGACTATCCGGGCATTGGCCCTGAGCACGCCTGGTTGCATGACATCGGCCGCGTCCAGTACACCTCGGTCACCGACGACGAAGCCCTCGCTGCGTTCCACCAGTGCTGCCGCCTCGAAGGCATCATCCCGGCACTGGAAAGCGCGCATGCGCTGGCTGAAGTGTTCAAACGCGCACCGAAACTGCCGAAGGATCACCTGATGGTGGTCAACCTCTCCGGCCGTGGCGACAAAGACATGCAGACCGTCATGCACCATATGGAACAGTCGAAGCAGGAGAAACACTGATGAGCCGCCTGCAAACCCGTTTTGCCGACCTCAAGCAACAGAACCGCGCCGCGCTGGTGACTTTCGTCACCGCCGGTGATCCGGACTACGACACTTCGCTGGCGATCCTCAAAGGTTTGCCCGGCGCTGGCGCCGACGTGATCGAGCTGGGCATGCCGTTCACCGACCCGATGGCCGACGGCCCGGCGATTCAACTGGCGAACATCCGTGCCTTGGGCGCCAAGCAGAATCTGGCGAAAACCCTGCAAATGGTTCGCGAGTTTCGCGAAGGCAACAGCGACACGCCGCTGGTGCTGATGGGCTACTTCAACCCGATCCACATGTATGGCGTTGGGCGTTTCATCGCTGATGCCAAGGAAGCGGGTGTCGACGGTTTGATCGTGGTCGACATGCCGCCAGAGCACAACAATGAACTGTGCGACCCGGCACAGGCTGCGGGTCTGGACTTCATCCGCCTGACCACCCCGACCACTGATGATGCGCGTCTGCCGAAAGTGCTCAATGGCAGCTCGGGCTTCGTTTACTACGTGTCGGTGGCCGGCGTGACCGGTGCCGGTGCAGCAACTCTGGAGCATGTCGAAGAGGCGGTCACCCGTTTGCGTCGCCACACTGACCTGCCGATCAGCATCGGTTTCGGTATCCGTACTCCGGAGCAGGCGGCGTCCATCGCTCGTTTGGCGGACGGGGTGGTGGTGGGTTCGGCACTGATCGATCACATCGCCAATGCGACCACGCCGGCCCAGGCTGTCGATGGCGTGCTGGGTCTGTGCAAGGCGCTGTCCGAGGGCGTGCGTCAGGCCCGCGTCAGCTGAAGGTAAAGTTCCTGATACAGAGGAATTAGCGCCTCACATCACGGCCTAATTGAGCAAGACCGAGGGATTCAGAACCACGTTCTGAATCCCTTTTTGCTGTTGGTGCAGTGAGGAAGACTTGATGAAAATGCCGAAACGTCTGATTGCCGGACTGGGCGTGCTGATGCTCAGCGCGACGCCGCTGCTGGCCAGCGCCGATCCACGCGATGATCATGACCACGGCGGCCCGCAGCAGGGCCACTACGATAACCGTGGTGACGATCACCGTGGCCCGCAGAACGACCACCGTGGCGGCCCGCCACACGACTTCGGCCCGGTACGCCAGACCATTCGCGACAATCACGGCTATTTCGTGCGCGGTGCACCGCCGCCGCCGGGCATTCATCTGGAGCGTGGTCGGCCGTTGCCGCACGGTTACTACGGCGAGCGGCTGGACGGGCGGGCGCTGAGCCGTCTGCCGGTGTATCCGGGTTATGAGTGGCGCCGGGCCGGTGGGGACATTGTGCTGATCGCGGTGGGTACCGGAATCGTTTACGAAATTCTGGACGGTGTTTTGTACTGATCTGACACGATCATCTGTGGCGAGGGAGCTTGCTCCCGATGGGGCGCGGAGCGGCCCTGAAAATTCGGCATTCAGCCAATTTGCGACTGCTGCGCAGCCGAGCGGGAGCAAGCTCCCTCGCCACAAGATTCAATTCCAGCCTTCTGTCTCAGGGCAACTCCAGTCCGCCGGAGGCCTTGTGCAGTTTGCGCAGGTGCTCGCCGATCTGCTTCACGTTGGCTTCGCTGGCGGCAATCTCGGCCGCTCGCTTGGGCTCCAGCAACTTGCGCACTTCCTTGTCCAGATCGCCACTCAGCGCCAGCAGTTGTTTCTGGCGTTGGCTGCTTTCGTCTTGCAGGCGCTTGAACTCGCTCGGTTGCGGCAAACCGTAACCGCGGCTGTCGAGCAGTTCCGCCGGACGACTGAGGAAGCCGCTGTTGGCGAGAATTTCCTGCAGGGTCGCGTTGGCCTTGTCCATGCCACCGTTCTCCAGCTCCCGGGCACCGAGGTAGCGTTGCTTGACCTCATCCTGGGCCAGCAGCAACTGGCGGCGATAACTCGCCTGTTCCAGCAGCAACAACGCTGCACTGGTGCGCAGGTCTGCGCGCTCGAACCACTGCCGGCGTTCTTCGGCAGACAGCGATAGCCAGTCCTCGACGGTGGTCTGTTTGATCGGCAGCTGCTTTTTCAACACATCGAACATCGCCTGATAGCGATCGCGGAACGAGTCGAAGCGATAACCCAGGCGCAAGGCTTCCTTGGGGTCGTCCAGTACGCTGGTGTCGGCCAGGCCACGACCTTTCAATACTTCCAGCAAGCCATTGGGCATGATGCTGTCCAGACCGACCAATTGCTTGTTGTTGCTGCCGCTGCGCAACAACTTGAGACTTTCCACGGCGCAGTTGTTGGACAGGAAGAAGTAGTTGCCGTCGTAACTCCAGTGCATCTCGGCGGCGTGTTCGACCACCTCTTCAATTTCCTTGCGCGACAGGTTCAGCGGTACCGAAGCGAGGCTGCGCAGTTCCGTCTTGGTGTATTCGTCGATGACCTGCGCCAGCGGCAGCACGAACAGCCGTGACGGGTACTTGCCGACCAGTCCGTCCCAGCTCGACAGCTGCACGTCACCGACAAAGGCGCGGTACGACAACACCAGATGCTGGTCGAGGTCGAGACGGCAATCCGGGCCCCGTGGTCGACCCGGCGCGCAGATCACCAGGCGCAGCATGCTGTGGCCCCAGCGGCTGACCCAGTTCTGGTTGGCTTCGGCGAGCAGGTAGTCGACGGCATACACCCGCTCCGGATCGACCTGTCCCAGTGGCTGTTTGGCGAAGTCGTTGCCGGCATTGAGGAAGGCGAAGGTGTTGCTGCAGGTGTCCCTGGCCGGTGGTGCCCAGCCGAAGCGCTCCTTGTAGTAGCGATAGAGCGCAGGACGTCGGCAGGCGTAGCTCGGGTCGAGGAGGAAATACTCCATGTTGACCGCGACAAACTCTTTCGGACTGGAAATCTCGTACAGATCCGGGCTGCGGGCCACCTGGCGGTTGTGCTGTTCACGCTCGCCGCGCCGCCCGACGTACTGTTGCCAGCCGGCGAGGTCGAGCAGGCGCGGGTCATCGCTGAGGGTGAAGCGGCGTTCAGTCTGGCCGCGACACTCGTCGGGAATGCCGATCAGGCCGGCGCTGTTGCTGCGGCGAGTGCAGCGCTGGATCAGCGTGCGCTCGGCGGCGGGCCACAGGCGCGCGCGGTCATAAATGTGGGTGAGCTCGTGCAACACGGTTGCCAGCAGCTCCTGGCGCACGGTGCCGTGAGGGCGATTGGTCTTTTCTTTGGCCGCGCTGCCGTCGGTGAGGCCGGCGAGCAGTTTGCGGTTCAGGTCGAGTTCGGCAACCAGGGTCGCCTGGCCGTAGGCGTTGCCGGGCATGTCGTCGGACCAGCCGACGTCGATGCGCCGGTCCAGCTGTTCGACGAAGCTGGGCGGCAGCTTCTGCATCGCTTCATCGAGCAGCGCCTGACTGGCCTGTTGCTGGGCGGGGCTCAGACCGTCGGTCTTGAGCCGCAATTGCAGGCTGGCGTGGGCGCTGTTGCCAAGCAGCAACAACGCCCCGGCCAGTAGCCAGGCGCCGAGTGACTTCACAGGGCAAGAATGGCTTCGGCGAGCACCTGATCGCTGGCGTCGCGGGCTTCCGGCACGCGGGTGCGCAAGGTGTTGAGGGCGGCTTCCAGGTGAGCACCACGGATATCGCCGTTGGTGGCAACAAAGCTGGCGGCATCGTCATGGGCTTCGCGGATGATTTTCGAATCGCGAATCGACGTGGTGGTATCGGAGGTGAAATCGATGGTGCGCTGGGAGGCACGAACGATGATGTTACTGGTGGCTACCAGGGTGTGCGCCTGGGCCACGTCGGCCAATACAAACAGGCCAAGGGCGGCAGCAATCAGCGGGCTACGCATGGAACGACTCCGGAAGGGCAATGATAACGAAGGACTGAGATGACTATTGGACGAGAATTGCCTGTGCCAGTTCAAGGTCGCTGACATGAAGTTTCGGTCGGGATTTGCGCAAGTAATGCAGGGCGGATTCGAGCTGCGCGCCGCGCAATTCACCGTCACTGGCAACAAACGCCGCCGCGTCATCATGAGCGGCGATGATCAGTTTACGGTCGAATGGCGCGGAAGACACCATTCCGGTGGCCCAGACCGTCACCACAGTATTTTGCGTGGAGACATCAAAGGCATCGACCGACGTCGCCCAGCAGGCGCTGAACAAGGCACAGGGAATAAGCAGGTTGGTCAGAAAACGCATGGGACTCGATAACGGCTAGCGAATCTCAAGGCTAGCGTAATGCCCGGGCCAGAGCCAGTGGCGAAACATCGGGACACGACTGGCGTGCCCCGTCTGGCAACGTCCGATCAGATTGCCAGAATGGCTTGCGCCAGTTGGAAGTCGGTCGCGTTGAGTTGTGGTGCCTGATGGCGGATCAGGTCCAGGGCGCTTTCCAGTTTGACGCCGCGGATCTGGCCTTCGCTGGCGACGAAGCTGGCTGCGTCATCACGCGCGGCGATCACGACCTTGTTGTCACGCAGCGAAGAGCTGACGTCGGACGTGGCGTCCGAGGAGGACTTCAGCGCGCCAACCACGGCGTCGGTGGTGACGATGAAGCTCGAGGCGCTGGCGTTGGCAGCCACGGCCAGCAAGGCGGCAGCGCTGAGCAGGCGAAGACGGGACATGGTGTATCTCCTGATAGTAAACCGTATTGAGAGGTGGCTTGTGTCTGAGACTCAGACGCGGGTTACGGAAGATTCGCCACGTTCTGGCATGGATATTAGGCCTGCGCGCAAGGTTCGGACAGTGGGCAGAATGCTAGCGCCAGAAGGGTTTCTCCAGCTCGTTGAGCCGATCGGCGTGGCTCAGACCCAGATCCGCGAGGTCGCGTTGCCCCAGCTGGGCCAACAGACGCCGCGTCCTGGCGCGCTCCAATCCCTGCCACAGGCTACGAACCAAGCGCCGCAGCGGGTGCGAGTGAACGAGGGGTTGAATCGACGCTGTCGAAACATCCTGTAAGTCTTTCATGGCATTTTCCTTAAGCCGAGGAGGGTTAAGGACAGGCTGCGCCCGATGCAGTTTTGCCGGCAGATACACCGATGAATAATTGTACTGGTTCAGATTTTGATTATTTAGAACTGTACCTGTTCTTTGAACAACCTGCTGTACGGGCCTTTCGAACCCTGAAACGACAAGACCCGTCGCGGTTTCCCGCGACGGGTCTTGTGTGTTCAATTCGGGTTGCTGGCGGTGGGTCTAACGACCAGAGCCAGCGACGCTACTTAGCGCCAGAACGGCTTGCTCAGCTCTTCGTAGCGTTGTGCTTCGCTGATACCGGCGTCAGCCAGCAGACGCGAATCCAGACGAGCCAGTTGGTGGCGGCTGGAGATGCGGCGCTGCCACAACATCAGGTTGGCGATAACGCGCAGAGGCAGGGAAGCCTGGGTTTTTGCAGCTTTGTCTTCGAAGAACAGTTCGGAACTGAGTGTACGTTCCATGGTTGACATCCTTCCGCTTGTGGCGGGATCAGGTAGTGGTTTAACTGGTGCCCATGATCCTCTCGTTTGCCTAGTCTCTCTAGATACAGTTCAACTGTATTGTGAGTGACCAGTTAACTGTTTATAGGTGGTGTATGGGTCAAAATTGAGCAAACTGTACCTGTCCGCACTTTTGTGGTGCGTTTTTGCTCAGATGGAGGGAGGGAGTAGGCAAAAGCCGTAGGAAACAACCAGTACAGCAGTACAGTTTTTGTCGAGTGGGAGGGATTAAAAAACCGCTGACACAAACTGTGTTTGCATCAGCGGTTTGACTGTACGAATTACACCGCGAGCATGCGACCGGTTTCTTCCAGATTCATGTGCCAGCTCAACGCTTCGCGGAGGATGTGCGGGGTATGACCGCCGATGGCGCAGGCGGCGGTGAAGTAGTCATTCAGCGCCTCGCGGTAATCGGGGTGCACGCAGTTATCGATAATCACCCGGGCACGTTCGCGCGGGGCCAGGCCGCGCAGGTCGGCCAGACCGATTTCGGTCACCAGGATGTCGACGTCATGCTCGGTGTGGTCGACGTGGCTGACCATCGGCACCACGCTGGAAATCGCCCCGCCCTTGGCGATCGATTTGGTCACGAACACCGCGAGGTGCGCGTTGCGCGCGAAATCACCCGAGCCACCGATGCCGTTCATCATCCGTGTGCCGCAGACGTGGGTAGAGTTGACGTTACCGTAGATGTCGAACTCCAGCGCGGTGTTGATGCCGATGATGCCCAGACGACGCACCACTTCCGGGTGATTGGAGATCTCTTGCGGGCGCAGCACCAGTTTGTCCTTGTACTTCTCCAGATTGCCGAACACATCACTGTTGCGCCGCTCTGACAGAGTGATCGAGCTGCCCGAAGCGAAACTCAGCTTGCCGGCGTCGATCAGGTCGAAGGTCGAGTCCTGCAGTACTTCGGAATACATGGTCAGTTCTTCGAACGGCGAATCGATCAGGCCGCACATCACTGCGTTGGCGATGTTGCCGATCCCGGCCTGCAACGGGCCGAGCCTGTTGGTCATGCGACCGGCGTCGACTTCCTGCTTGAAGAAGGTGATCAGATGCTCGGCGATGGCGTTGGTGTCGACATCCGGGGTCGACACCGTGGACGGCGAATCTGCCTGCTGGGTGATGACGATGGCGACAATCTTTTCCGGCGGGATCGGGATTGCGGTGCTGCCGATGCGATCGTCGACTTTCACCAGTGGGATCGGCGTGCGCGTCGGGCGATAGGTCGGGATATAGATGTCATGCAGGCCTTCGAGGTTGGCGTTGTGCGCCAGGTTGATCTCGACGATTACCTGTTTGGCAAAAATCGCGAAGCTTGCCGAGTTGCCCACCGAAGTGGTCGGCACGATGTGGCCCTGCTCGGTGATGGCCACGGCTTCGATCACGGCGATGTCCGGCAGCTTCAGTTGCTGATTGCGCAGTTGCTCGACGGTTTCCGACAGGTGCTGGTCGATGAACATCACTTCGCCGGCGTTGATTGCCTTGCGCAAGGTGCTGTCGACCTGAAATGGCATGCGCCGCGACAGCACGCCGGCCTCGGTCAGCTGTTTGTCGAGGTCGTTGCCCAGGCTGGCGCCGGTCATCAGGCTGATCTTCAGCGGCGTGACCTTGGCTCGCTCGGCCAATGCGTGAGGGACGGCTTTGGCTTCGCCGGCGCGGGTGAAGCCGCTCATGCCGACGGTCATACCGTCTTCAATCAGCGCGGCGGCGTCGGCGGCGCTCATCACTTTATCCAACAACGAAGGCAGGCGAATACGGTCACGGTACATGGATTATTTTCTCGGGAAGCGAGTATCAGGATGCGCAGTCTAGTGAATTTCACGGGCGCCTGTCCCGCTACCAAGGTCGCAAACGAGGCGTCTATTTAGCGGGTTTGAAGTAAAACACCGTTACCGGATCTGCAACAACGCGGCAAATTGTCCGACGGTTTGCGCAAACGAAAACGCCCCGACAAGTCGGGGCGTCCGGTGCTACTGCGGAGGATTACTCGACCGCTTTGACCATGTCTTCGATGACTTTCTTCGCGTCGCCGAACACCATCATGGTTTTGTCCAGGTAGAACAGTTCGTTGTCCAGACCGGCATAGCCGCTGGCCATTGAGCGTTTGTTGACGATGATGGTCTTGGCCTTGAACGCTTCGAGAATCGGCATGCCGGCAATCGGCGATTTCGGATCGTTTTTGGCGGCCGGGTTGACCACGTCGTTGGCGCCGAGCACCAGCACCACGTCGGCTTGGCCGAACTCGGAGTTGATGTCTTCCATCTCGAACACCTGGTCGTAAGGCACTTCGGCCTCGGCGAGCAGGACGTTCATGTGCCCGGGCATGCGACCGGCCACCGGGTGGATCGCGTACTTCACGGTCACGCCACGGTGGGTCAGCTTCTCGGTCAGCTCTTTCAACGCATGCTGCGCGCGGGCCACCGCCAGGCCGTAGCCCGGGACGATGATCACGGTGTCGGCGTTGGTCAGCAGGAAGGTCGCGTCATCCGCCGAACCGGATTTCACCGGACGGGCTTCTTTCGCACCGGCAGGTCCTGCGTCGGCCGTATTGCCGAAACCACCGAGCAGTACATTAAAGAAGGAACGGTTCATCGCCTTGCACATGATGTACGAGAGGATCGCACCGCTCGAACCCACCAGCGAGCCGGCAATGATCAGCATCGAGTTGTTCAGCGAGAAGCCGATACCCGCTGCCGCCCAGCCCGAGTAGCTGTTGAGCATCGACACCACCACCGGCATGTCGGCGCCGCCGATCGGGATGATGATCAGCACGCCCATCACGAATGCCAAGGCCAGCATCAGCGCGAACGCGGCAAGGTTGCCGGTGAGCATGAAGGTTACGCCGAGCACCAGCGTTGCCAGGCCCAAAACCGCGTTCAGCTTGTGCTGACCGCTGAACTGTACCGGTGCACCCTGAAACAGGCGGAACTTGTACTTGCCCGACAGCTTGCCGAAGGCGATCACCGAACCGGAGAAGGTGATCGCACCGATCGCCGCACCGAGGAACAGTTCCAGACGATTACCCGCCGGGATCGAATCACCGAGTTGCTTGACGATGCCCAGCGATTGCGGCTCAACCACCGCTGCAATGGCGATGAACACCGCCGCCAGACCGATCATGCTGTGCATGAAGGCGACCAGTTCCGGCATCTTGGTCATTTCGACGCGTTTGGCCATGATCGAGCCGGCAGTGCCGCCGATCAGCAGGCCGACGATCACATAGCCGATACCGGCAGTCGCCAGCTCGGCACCCAGCTTATAGATGAGGCCGATGGTGGTGAGAATGGCCAGCGCCATGCCTAGCATGCCGAACAGATTGCCGCGCCGCGAAGTGGTCGGGTGCGAGAGGCCTTTGAGGGCCTGGATGAAGCAGATCGACGCGATCAGGTAGAGCGTCGTGACGAGATTCATGCTCATTACTTCGGCGCCTCTTCTTTTGCTTTCGGGGCTTTCTTCTTGAACATCTCAAGCATGCGGCGGGTGACCAGAAAGCCACCGAACACATTGACGGCCGCCAGTGCCACGGCGAGGGTGCCCATGGTCTTGCCCAGCGGCGTGACGGTCAGCGCAGCAGCGAGCATGGCGCCGACGATCACAATCGCCGAAATGGCGTTGGTCACCGCCATCAGTGGCGTGTGCAGCGCAGGTGTAACGTTCCAGACCACGTGGTAACCGACATAAATCGCCAGCACGAAGATGATCAGGTTGTAGATACCGGGGGAGATAAGCTCTTCCATCGTCTGAATCCCTGCTTAGGCGTTTTTGCGGATGACTTGGCCGTCGCGGCACATCAGGCACGCGGCGACGATGTCGTCTTCGAGGTTGACGTCGAACTGGCCTTCTTTGGTGAACACCAGCTTGAGGAAGTCCAGCAGGTTGCGGGCGTACAGCGCCGAAGCATCTGCGGCGACTTCACCGGCGAGGTTGGTCGGGCCGACGATGGTCACGCCGTTCTCGACCACCACTTGATCGGCGACGGTCAGCGGGCAATTGCCGCCCTGGGCTGCCGCGAGGTCGATGACCACCGAGCCCGGCTTCATCTGCGCCACGGTGTCTGCGCTCAACAGTGTCGGCGCCTTGCGGCCCGGGATCAGTGCGGTGGTGATGACGATGTCGGCCTGCTTGGCGCGCTCGTGCACAGCCTGGGCCTGACGCTGCATCCAGCTTGCCGGCATTGGCCGCGCGTAACCGCCGACACCGACCGCGCATTCGCGCTCTTCGTCAGTTTCGTAAGGGACGTCAACGAACTTGGCGCCGAGGGATTCGATCTGTTCCTTCACCGCCGGACGCACATCAGACGCTTCAATCACCGCGCCCAGACGTTTCGCCGTGGCAATCGCCTGCAACCCGGCCACGCCGGCACCCAGAATCAGTACGCGCGCCGCTTTCACGGTGCCCGCAGCGGTCATCAGCATTGGCATGAAGCGCGGATAGTAGTGCGCAGCCAGCAACACCGCCTTGTAGCCGGCGATGTTCGCCTGCGACGACAACACATCGAGACTCTGCGCCCGAGAGGTGCGCGGCGCCGCTTCCAGGGCGAACGCGGTAATCCCGCACTCGGCCATTTTGGCGATGGTTTCGTTATTGAAGGGGTTGAGCATGCCAACCAGCACCGTGCCACGCTTGATCAGCGCCAGTTCGGCGTCGCTGGGGGCGACCACTTTGAGAATCAGCTCGGCACCGAACGCATCGTTGGCACTGCCAATGGTTGCGCCCGCCGCTTCATAGGCACTGTCGACAACGCTGGCTTTGACGCCAGCGCCGGTTTGCACAGTGACCTTATGTCCTTGGCTGATCAGCTTTTTAATGGTTTCCGGGGTTGCAGCAACCCGTGTTTCACCGGTCTGGGTTTCGAGAGGAACACCAATGTGCACGTCAAATCTCCTGCGTGATCTTATTGAGTAAACCCAGGCACTGCGGATGGTGCGACTGGGGCGGCCGATCAGCACGATCCCGCCAAATCAGGGCGGGGCGCGGCATTTTGCAGGCGAACTTTATGCCCTTCAAGGGATTATGACGGGTGACGGAAAATTAACTACAAGTCATCCCGTGACCGAATGTCGCAGATGGCCAGTTGAATCCCTTGCAGGCCGTGCCTTGCAAGGATTCTGGCTGAATTTGAAAAAATTTCTCATCGGTGGCGTGAATAGGCCGTAATGAGTCGTGGATGAAGGCTCAAAGCCACGTCGGCAGGCGCTTGTGGGACGTCTGTACGACTTTCGGATACAGTCTGCGATTTTGCGACAAATACTTATATCTGTAGGGCTTTTAATTTCCTGACTACCGGGTTAGTAATTGTTGTAAGCCTTTATCCTTCTAGGCTGTAGCTGTTTGCCTGATTGACCAGCCAATCGCGAAATGCCTTGAGTGACGCCGATTCGACCTTGCGCTCCGGAATCATCAGGTAATACGCCTTGATGCTGGAGAGTGCATCCGGGTTGGCGATCACCAAGCGTTTCTCGGCCAGTTCGCGTTGAATCAGGAACGGCGGAATCAGTGCGATCCCCATGTCGTGCATGGCTGCCTGGGCCAGCATGGAGAATAGCTCGTAGCGTGGGCCTGTCATGTCGCGGGGGATGTTCAACTGCTGTGAGTTAAACCATTGGCGCCAGGCGTAAGGGCGAGTGGTTTGTTGCAGTAACGGCAGCTCGGCGATCTCGTCAGCCGTCAGATGCGTTCTATCGCCGAGTAGGGCTGGGCTGCACACTGGCATCGGATTTTCGCCCATCAGTCTGTGGGACTCGGTACCCGACCAATCGGCGTCTCCGAAGTAGATCGCTGCGTCGAAATCGGTGTCGGCAAACAGGAACGGACGGGTGCGGTTGGTCAGGTTAACCGTCACTTCCGGGTGCTTGAGCTGGAAATCCTTGAGCCGCGGCAGCAGCCATTGCGTGCCGAAAGTGGGCACCACCGCCAGTTCAATCACGTTGGTGCCCTGTTGGCCCATGACCGAGAGAGTGTCGCGCTCGACGGCATCGAGTTGCGTGGCCACCCGACGGCTGTAGGACAGCCCCGCTTCCGTCAGCTTCACACCGCGTCGCGAGCGTCGGAACAGTTCCACACTGAGGAACTCCTCAAGGCTGGCAATCTGTCGGCAAATGGCGCCCTGGGTGAGAGAAAGTTCTTCGGCAGCCTTGGTAAAGCTTTCGTGGCGAGCGGCGGCCTCGAAGCTGATCAGGGCTGTGGTGCTGGGAATCTTCCTGCGCATGTACGTCAACCTCACTAATGCGCCGCTTAAAAGGCATTCAGCGACGTTTCGGAGTGAGAAATTAGCACAACAGGATGCGAAATCCTCGTTTGCCGCGCTGGCGAACCGGGCCTAGGATCAATGCCACGTTAATTCACCGATTTACGAGGGCACACTCATGGGCGGTAAAGCTAGCTTCAACTGGATCGATCCCCTGCTGCTGGATCAACAGCTCACCGAAGAAGAGCGCATGATTCGCGACACTGCCGCCCAGTTTGCTCAGCAAAGCCTGGCGCCACGTGTCCTCGAAGCGTTCCGCCATGAGAAAACCGACCCGGCGATCTTTCGCGAAATGGGCGAAGTCGGCCTGCTCGGCGCGACGATCCCTGAGCAATACGGTGGCAGCGGTTTGAACTACGTCAGCTACGGTCTGATTGCCCGTGAAGTGGAGCGCGTCGACTCCGGCTACCGTTCGATGATGAGCGTACAGTCCTCGCTGGTGATGGTGCCAATCAACGAATTCGGCACTGAAGCGCAGAAGCAGAAATACCTGCCGAAACTGGCGTCCGGCGAATGGATCGGCTGCTTCGGTCTGACCGAACCCAACCACGGTTCCGATCCGGGTGCGATGATCACACGTGCGCGCAAAGTCGACGGCGGTTACAGCCTGACCGGCGCCAAGATGTGGATCACCAACAGCCCGATCGCCGACGTATTTGTAGTCTGGGCCAAAGACGATGCCGGCGACATCCGTGGCTTTGTCCTGGAGAAAGGCTGGAAGGGCCTGAGCGCACCGGCGATTCACGGCAAGGTTGGCCTGCGCGCATCGATCACCGGCGAAATTGTCATGGACAACGTTTTCGTACCGGAAGAGAACATCTTCCCGGACGTGCGTGGTCTGAAAGGTCCGTTCACTTGCCTCAACTCGGCGCGCTACGGCATCTCTTGGGGCGCGTTGGGCGCTGCCGAATTCTGCTGGCACACCGCTCGCCAATACACCCTTGATCGTCAGCAGTTCGGTCGCCCATTGGCCGCGACTCAGCTGATCCAGAAGAAGCTGGCCGACATGCAGACCGAGATCACCTTGGCACTGCAAGGTTGCCTGCGTCTGGGGCGCATGAAGGATGAAGGTACTGCGGCGGTCGAAATCACCTCGATCATGAAGCGCAACTCCTGCGGCAAGTCGCTGGATATTGCCCGGATGGCCCGTGACATGTTGGGGGGTAACGGTATTTCCGACGAGTTCGGTGTGGCCCGTCATCTGGTCAACCTGGAAGTGGTGAATACCTATGAAGGTACTCACGACGTTCACGCGCTGATTCTGGGTCGCGCGCAAACCGGTCTGCAGGCGTTCTATTAACAGGAGAGCGACCATGGGCGCGCTGTCGCATCTGCGAGTACTGGATTTATCGCGCGTGCTGGCCGGGCCGTGGGCCGGGCAGATACTTGCCGACCTTGGCGCCGAGGTAATCAAGGTCGAGCGTCCGGGCAATGGCGATGACACGCGCGCCTGGGGGCCGCCCTTCCTCAAGGACGCATACGGGGAAAACACCAGCGAGGCGGCTTACTACTTGTCGGCCAACCGCAACAAGCAATCGGTGACGATCGACTTCACTCGGCCTGAAGGTCAGAGCCTCGTGCGGGAGCTGGCGGCGAAGTCGGACATTCTCATCGAGAACTTCAAGGTCGGGGGGCTGGCCGCCTATGGGCTGGACTACGAGTCGCTGAAGGCGATCAATCCGGATCTGATCTATTGCTCGATCACCGGCTTCGGTCAAACCGGGCCGTATGCCAAGCGCGCCGGTTATGACTTCATGATCCAGGGGTTGGGCGGGCTGATGAGCCTGACCGGTCGCCCTGAAGGTGATGAAGGCGCCGGGCCGGTGAAGGTGGGTGTGGCGCTGACGGACATCCTTACTGGTTTGTATTCGACCGTGGCGATTCTGGCAGCGCTGGCTCATCGTGATCACGATGGCGGCGGGCAACACATCGATATGGCTTTGCTGGATGTGCAGGTCGCCTGTCTGGCCAATCAGGCGATGAATTACCTGACTACGGGCAATGCGCCCAAGCGTCTGGGCAATGCGCATCCGAACATCGTGCCTTATCAGGACTTCCCCACGGCTGATGGTGATTTCATTCTTACCGTTGGCAATGACGGCCAGTTCCGTAAGTTCGCCGAGGTGGCTGGGC